>CALKKA010000199.1 GCA_937995495.1 uncultured Phycisphaerae bacterium | reverse complement strand
CGGCCGGAGGTGATCATAACTTTCCTGGTGACCTTACGGTAGGGGAAACGCCTGATCCCATCCCGAACTCAGTAGCTAAGCCCTTCCGGCCGATGATAGTCGTAAGGCGAAAGTAGGTGATTGCCAGGATTTATAAGGCCCCTTTGCGAAAGCAAGCGGGCCTTTCCTTTTTGCGCATATGAGAAACATTCAGCTGTTTGCTTAAAGCAATGGGCTCATAAGGTGCAGCGTATTTTCGAGCATCTTTATAGCAAACGGTCGTTTGCTCCATAGGGGCGGATCAAGTTGCTCGGCGCAGTCGATATAGGTTTGCTGTAATGCCCGTAATTGCTGTGAAAATTCCTGACAATACACAAACAGGGACACTTCATAATTGAGCCATAAACTTCGCATATCCAGATTCACCGTACCGAACATAGACATCCTCCCGTCGACGGTAATGGATTTGGTATGTAGCAGACCGCCGGTATAGAGAAAAATCTCGACGCCAATATCCATCAGATCGTCATAATATGAACGACTGGCATATCGAGTCATCAGGGAGTCTACTTTTTTGGGGACAATGAGTATTACTCGTACACCTCTTGCCGCCGCCCCCCGTAGGGCCTTGAGCAGAGAATCATCCGGAACCAAATAGGGGGTTGTCAGGACCAGTTCATCCTGTGCTGCGTGAATCATGGTCAATAACATTTGCAGAAGCCCGTCGTTGGTTTGCCCCGGGCCGGAAGGGACCACTTGAATGTCTGTCGATCCATCGAGACGAACGCTGCCTAACTGCATGCTTTTGAGAAGATCTTCGATAGATTCTCCTGTTTCAATCGACCAGTCGCCAAGCATTGTGGCAGTAAGCGGAACAACCGCAGAACCTTGCAGACGAGCCATGGCATCGATCCAGCGACCGAATCCCGCATCCTGTTTAAAGAAAGCCGGATCGACCATATTCATGCTGCCGGTCCAAGCGATTTGACTGTCGACGATGACGATCTTACGATGCATACGAAGATCATTGCGGCTGGTCAGTGTACGAAAAAGTCCCACTGGCAAGGCACGGCAAAGCTGAACGCCTGAATCGCGAAGTTGTTGGGGCTGTTCACTTTTCCACCATTTGCTGGCTCCCAGACAATCGATCAAAAGTCGACAGTGAACCCCTCTTTCGGAGGCACGAATGACCGCGTTTAAAACATCATCTGCTTTGCCGCCGACGTTCCAGATATAAAATTCCATCAGTACAGAATTTTGAGCCCCATCCACATCGCGGGCGATAGCGTCGAGGATTTCTTCTGTTTCTGAATACATCTTAAAACGGCAACCCTGTACGCTTGGGTAGCCTGTCATTCTATGACCAAGGCGGTCCATGGCTTGTGCCGCGGTTGGATGACGGGACCAGTCGACTTCAATCAGATCTCGAGGGATCATTTTAGAAATCCTTTTAAAATCCGCGTGCAAGATGTCAAATCGCTTTTTTCTACTTAGTTCCAGACGCCGATCGCCAATAAGCAGATAGAGAATTAAACCTCCAAATGGAAACGAAGCGACGATAAAGAGCCAGCAAAACGCCGTACCCGGTGAGGGGCGTTTCATAATGACCCGAACAGAGATTCCAATTACAATCAGAAGGTTCAGAATCAGTGTCAATGTGCAAAAACTAAGTATATAGTCCATGAAAACTCCTTCATTTTGGATTTATTGTACGCTTGTTAACTCAAAAATCAAGAGTGATTGTAAATGAACATAACTACGCTGGTATTTCATACATTCCCCAAATTCTGATTATCTTTTTGACATCCCTGGTATGGTGTGTTCTGATATTTTCAAATTAGAATAAAAACTTTATTTGAGGAATTTACCATGGCAAAAGCAAAAACCGGTGATACCGTTAAGGTTCATTATACCGGCAAACTGGATAACGGCGATATTTTTGACAGTTCAATCGATGCCGATCCGCTGCAGTTTACCATTGGCGGCAAACAGATGATCCCTGCGTT
Source organism: uncultured Phycisphaerae bacterium (assembly GCA_937995495.1). Classification (GTDB taxonomy): domain Bacteria; phylum Planctomycetota; class Phycisphaerae; order Sedimentisphaerales; family Anaerohalosphaeraceae; genus 4572-13. Next base: position 3,799 of record CALKKA010000199.1, on the reverse strand, counting down.
TGAAGAGGCGATGGTCGAGATGGCCGTTGGTGAGAAAAAAAGCATCGAAATTCCCGCTGATGGCGCCTATGGCCAGCCGCGAGAGGAATTGACACAGACCCTCGACCGAAGCACGCTTCCTGATGAGATCGAACTGCAGGTTGGCCTGCGTCTGACCGCACAGGATCCGGATGGGCAACCCTTCACTGTGACGGTTGCGGCGTTTGACGACAAGACCGTCACCTTGGACGGAAATCATCCGCTGGCAGGCGAAGACCTGACATTCGATGTTGAGCTGGTTGAAATCGTATAGCTCGCTTTTATAAAGACCAAAGGCCCGTTTGAGCATATCAAGCGGGCCTTTTTTTGTGCATTCCTGGAGGTGTTTAAGAGGTTGACAGGGGAAATTCCTTCTAATAGAATGAAGATCATCGTGTATGCATCATCATGACTCACGAAGCTTCACAGAGACGGAAATGTTTATGAGGGCCAGTTTATGATCGCAAATCTGTACGCAGTATGGATCGGTTTTTTGGCCGGTTGCATTTCGGGAGCCGTCCCAGGCTTATTTTTTTATCAGGAAGACTGGCTCGGAGGATATCCATCCTGGCGAAGGCGTATGATTCGTCTTGCTCATATTTCCTTTTTCGGCATCGCATTTATTAATTTGGCCTTTGTACTTTCTGGACATCTGTTTTCCATTGAGTCCGGGGTCCGTATTTCCTCCTACTCCCTGATTGCTGGAGCAATTACGATGCCGCTGGTCTGTTACCTGTCCGCCATGAAACCTTTTTTCAGGCATTTATTTTTTATTCCCGTTGTATCCATTCTCATTGGTATTGTAGCATTTCTGATAAAGGTTTCGTCGTTATGAATATAGGGTGTCAAAATTTAGGAGCCTTCTTATGAAAAAAAAGCAAGTGGCCTCCATTCTATTTTCTCTCGCAGCTGTGTATGATGGCTTTTTGGGGTTGGCCTTTCTTCTGGTTCCATCCATGATCTTTCAGCGATTCGATGTCACGCCGCCGAACCATTTTGGGTACGTGCAGTTCCCAGCGTTGTTGTTAATGATCTTTGCATGGATGTTTGCCTCAGTCGCCTATGCACCGGATAAGAACATTAATCTGATTCCCTATGGAATTGCATTGAAAGTCGCTTACTGCAGTATCGTATTTTATTATTGGTTTACCGTTGAAATTCCTTATGTATGGAAGCCGTTTGCGATAATGGATTTTGGCTGGATCATTTTATTCGCAATTGCATATGCTGTCTTGAAAAAAAGCACCAATAGCGCATAAAAACAGGGGTCCGACGGGAGGAAGACTCTTCATCTTCTCAGCCTACACGCCTCAGAACTTCTCAGTTCTCGGGGTGGGAGCGGATCCCTTTATTAACACCACTTCCCGAAAGTCTTCTTTCACGTTTTCAGAATTCACAAAACTGTGAATCGACAGAACGATTTTCTCTGTCATAATGATGGTCAACCAATAATACGAAAAAAGGGTCAAAGCTGTTTCAGAAAAAATGAAAAAACTTAAAAATTATTGATTTTCTCAGCCAACACATCGAGGAGATTCTCTTCATCCACGACGGCGATTTTTTTGCCGTTTTTATAAATGTATCCTTTACCGGCACCTGCGCAAATTGCGATGTCTGCATCGGCGGCCTCGCCGGGACCGTTAACAACACAACCCATCACGGCTACGCGTACCTGTTTGGTCATGCCTTCCAGTCTTTTTCGTACTTTTTTTGCTAATCCGACCACATTAACCTGACATCGGCCACAGGTGGGGCAGACAATCAACTCCGGCCCGACACGGAAATCCAGACCCAGAGAGTTTAAAATCTGTCTGCCGAGAGTGATTTCTTTGACGGGGTCGCCCGCAATGCTGACGCGGATGGTATCGCCGATGCCCTCGGCCAGAAGAGTGCCGATAGCGACCGATGAGGGAATAAGGGCATCTTCCGGAAGCCCCGCATGGGTTAAACCGATATGGATGGGATATTCAAAATTGGCTGCGATAGCCCGGTTGACCTCAATGGTTCGGGTCGTGTCAGCGCTTTTAGCACTTAGAACAAGGTTGTCGAATCCTGCCTTTTCAAACAGCCGCACATAAGACCGTAACTCTTTAAGCATCAGGGCAGTGCGTTTGGATGCCGGTACATCCGCTTTTAAATCGCGGATGCTGGCTTCATTTACTCCCACACGGATGGCGATCATGTGCGCTTTTGCACACTCAATGATCCGGCGGATGTCTTTCTTGTCTTTAACATTACCGGGATTGAGGCGTATCTTGGCAGCACCGCCTTCGATGGCTTCGATCGCACGCGCGGCGGAGAAATGCACATCCGCTACGACTGGCATTGGAGACTTGGCAACGATCTTGGTGAACGCCTCGGTATCGGCCTTGGTCGGTACGGCGATCCTCACCATCCCACAACCGGCCTTCTCCAACTTGCGTATCTGACGCAAACAGGCGGCTACATCTGTTGTAAACACCTTGGTCATGGTCTGGACCACGACTGGATGCCGATGCCCCAACCTGAGCGAGCCGACCGATACGGTTTTTGTTTTTCGTCGTGTGATCATTATGATTTATCCAGTTAAAGGATTAGCCTTTTTTTCAGCCGTTTGACAGCAAAATATCCGACGATCAATGTAAAGAGAACAATGTATGTTGCATCCCAGAGTCCTGTTACCAAGTTGCATTCATCGCCGCAGATTGATCGCATCAGCCTCACCGAATGTGTCAGGGGTACGATCTCCGCGATGGGACGGATGTTTTCGGGCAGTCGGTCAATCTCAAAAACCACACCGGAAAAGAAGAACATTGGCGAGATCATCCCGGTCATGAAAAAATTGAAATGGTTGATCGTCTTGACAAAGGATGTGACCAGCAGGCCCAGTGTGGCAAACATCATCCCATTGAATAGCCCAATGATCGGTGCTGCCAGTGCATTCGGCAGCGGAACAATGACCTGTCCAAAAGCTGAGACAACACACAGGACCAATAGGACAGCCAATGAAAAGAAAAGTCCTTTCGAACCGGCCCAGAAGATCTCACCGACGACCAGGTTCTTGGCAGTAATTGGGGCGGCGAGCATGCCGTCATAGACTTTTTGAAATTCCAGACGAATGAATGTCCCGAATGTGCATTCAAATGAGGCGGTCCACATCGACGCCGTGACCAAAAGGCCAATGGCCAGAAATTCCAGATAGCTCCGTCCTCCGATATCTTCGGTGATGTATTGACCCAGACCCAGTCCGATGCCGGCCAGGAAGATCAGTGGTTCCAAAAACGGCGGAAAACCGTTGCTGACGATGTGCTGTCCATAAACCCGCATGTGTCGATACCACACACTGTAAAGGCGATTTCGCAGAGGGGGGTAGAGGATTGGGTTACTGTTTTTCATTCAGCGTCCTCCCCGTCGTTTTGAGAAAAACATCTTCCAGATTGGACTGTCTCAGGAAGTACTGGCCCACCGGCAAATTATCGGCGACCGTTTTTAAGGCCTCGATATCGTTTGAATAAAATCGTACCGTATGGCCGGACGGGTCAATACGGACATTTCCCTGGAGCAGATTACCGAGTGTGTCGATGTCTGTTTCGTTTTCCGTTAGCTCCAGCACATATTCTTCAATGTGTTCGGCCAGCAGTTCCTTGGGTGAACCCTGCAGTACCTTTTGTCCCTGATGCAGGATCAGGATTGTGTCGCACAAAGCGAACGCCTCTTCCATGTAATGCGTTGTCAAGAGCAGGGTGGTGCCCTGTTTTTTAAGTTGCCGCAGCTTGTCCCAGATGACATGCCGCACCTGTGG
>CALKKA010000198.1 GCA_937995495.1 uncultured Phycisphaerae bacterium | reverse complement strand
CGCAAAAGGCGACTTTGTCAGCCCGCTGGACCTGTAACTGGTAGCGCGGGCGTCTCGCCCGCATAAATTATTAATTTGAGTACCCCGTCAATACAAAAGGGACAGTCGAAAGACTGTCCCTTTTTTTAGTTAATGATGTTTATGAGTTGGCTAATATGATTGATGATATGATCTGCGTCTTTTTTTCTTTTATCAATGACTTCCGGATAGATCTGTGATGTGATTTCCGTGGTCATCACAGTTGTCATGCCCATAGCTTTTGCTCCGGCAAGTTCATTTGAACCACCATCACCGACAAAGATGGTATCCTGTGCTTTCACTTTCAGCTCATCCAGGCAGAGCTGGTAAATTTCAGGTTTTGGTTTGACATACCCCACATCACAGGAGAATATGGCTGAGTCAAATCTTTGACTTAATGGACTACTCTCCCATCCATTCCGCTCCATCCAATCAGCATTGCTGCATATTGCCAATGACAGCCCTGCCTGTTGAAGCTGATCCAGTGCCTGAAGAACATGGGATTGGACTGCATGCATACCTTCAGCAAAACGTTCTTGTCGTATGGTTGCGACTTCTCTGAGCTTGCTGTCAGGTATGTTCCAGCATCCATGCGTCGTTAACTCTTTGATAATCTCAAAAGGATCTTTAACATGACCGCAAAGACGGCGCTCCGACTGCTCCCAGAGCAATGTATTCCACTCTTTTTCAGAAACACCTAACTGCTCAGAGGTTGAAGGTGGTGCGACCCCATCTGTTTTTAAACTGATTAAGGTATGGAAAAGATCAAAAACAATCGCTTTGATATTCATCATTTACCAATCCTAAAAAAACAGAATTACAATTACCATGCGTTATATCCATCATACCCGGCATTATAAGCATATTCTCTGAAGACATCAATATTCAAGATCTGTGTCAGATGTCCTAAACTTTTTGTGTGATTGACAGAAACCGACAAGCTCACTATCATAAGCACCGAATCGGCATTAATCGTTAAACAAGGAATCTATGCGACTATTGATAGACATACTTTATTGTATCGCTTTACTGCTTTTCAGCCCGAAGATATTATATCGGCGACTGTTCCAGAACCGTTATCGCGGCGGATGGAAACAGCGGCGGGGACATATCAGACGCAGAACGCCGGACAAACCCTGCATCTGGATACACGCCGTCAGTGTCGGTGAGGTCAACGCCACCCGCACGCTCGTCGAGCAGATAACCCGGCAGATGCCTGAATATGAGATTGTGATTTCCTCAACAACCGATACCGGTCGAGCTCGCGCCAAGGCTCTTTATAAAAAGGACTATACGGTGTTCTGTTTCCCGTTCGATTTCTCAGGGATCATGAAACGGGCCTTCAGACGGATCAAACCATCGATCATCCTCCTGATGGAGTTGGAGGTCTGGCCCAATATGGCCTCGATCGCACAAGAGAAAAAAATTCCAATCGCCGTGATTAATGGCCGACTCAGTGACCGCAGTTACCCAAGATATCAAATGATTCGCGGCATTACAAAAGCCATGTTCCGCAAGGTCTCGCTGGTGTTGGCCCAGACAGACGAATACGCCGAGCGTTTTATCGACTTGGGCTGTGAACAGAATAAGGTCATCGTAACCAGTTCACTCAAATATGACACGGCTCAGACCGACGGAATCGTCGAAGGGGCCGACCGGCTGGCCGAACAGATCCATCTATTGAGGGAACCCTTGTGGGTTGCCGGCGGAACCGGTCCCGGCGAGGAAAAAATAATCCTCAACACCTTTGCCAAACTCAAAAAACAAAACGGCTGTGAAGACTTGCGGCTGGCGATTGTGCCGCGAAAGCCCGAACGATTTGACGAGGTCGCCGCACTGATCGATGAGGCGGGGTTCGGGTTTGTACGATACAGCGCGCTGAAGGAAAATGACTCCACCACCACCGGCAAACCGACAGTCATCCTTGGCGACACCATGGGCGACCTGAAAAAGTTCTATTCATTGGCGACGGTTGTCTTCGTCGGACGGACACTGACACCCATGGGCGGATCGGACATGATGGAACCGACCGCGCTGGGAAAATGCACTCTCTTCGGCCCGCACACCTTTAACTTCAAACAGACGGTCGAGGTGCTGCTGGCCGGTCACGGAGCGATGGAGGCAACCGACGAGGCCGACCTGTTCGACAAAACCCTGCAGTGCCTGATCAATCCTGACTTCGCAAAGCGCGTCGGAGTCAACGGCCAAACCGTCATCCGCCAAAACCAGGGCGCCACCCAAAAAACTCTGACCGCTATCCGATCGGTCTTGAACCCGGATTCCCCAGACGAAGTCGTGCAATAGAGATTTTCATAGGGCTGTGAGTTATTATGGGAAAGAATTATAAAGCCCAATGGGCCAAAGATGCAAAGATGGATATTGGGGACCAACATTAAAAGGAGCAAGTTGTGAAAGATAAAGTGGTTTTAGTAACAGGTGGCGGCACAGGAATAGGAAAGGCCATTGCCAGGCGATTTATTCAACTAGGGGCCTCGGTGGTCATTACCGGCAGAAGAGAATCAAAACTTTCTGAGACTGCCAAAGAATTAGGTGCGAAGGCGTCTTACATCGCCGGCGATGTGTCCGAGACGGGCATTCCAAAGAAAATGATTCAAAAGACCATCGAAAAGCATGGTCGGTTAGATGTATTGGTAAATAATGCAGGGATCAGCAGCACCGGGCCACTCGCTGATGTCCTTGATGAAGAAATAGAAGCCG
>CALKKA010000197.1 GCA_937995495.1 uncultured Phycisphaerae bacterium | reverse complement strand
TCCTGCAGAGATCATTAATGCACAGAAGGGCAGTTTAGCAGTAGACGACCGTGCCGATATTGTCATTATCGATCCCGATGCTCAGTGGTCGATCGATGCAAATAAATTCTATTCCAAGAGTCGCAACTGTCCGTATCAGGGGTGGAATGTGAAGGGAAAAGTTTTGTATACGCTGGTCGCCGGTGAACTTCGATATGAAGCGAAGGCTTAAGCAATGCCGTATCTGATCGACGGCTACAACCTGCTCCGGGCAGTCCAGAAAACCGAGGAGTTTTCTGAATTGACGGATGTTCAAATGTGCCGGGCTGTTTCGGACTACCTCAACAGTGTGCGTGATCACGGGCATGTGGTCTTTGACGGGATTGGTCCACCCGACAAAGCCGCTTTTGGCGGGATTCCCTCTCTGGAAGTTTATTTCTCAGGCCCATCCTGCGAGGCCGATGACATTATCGAGGACAAGATTACTGATAACACCGCTCCCAAGAGTTTGGTGGTGGTTAGTTCGGATCGCCGTATCCGCAAAGCGGCTTCCAAACGAAAAGCCATCGATGTTCCTGCAGATCTGTTCTGGCAGACGCTCTTGGCTCGTCTTGAAAAACAGGCCAATCGACCTGCACCCGAACCGGCTGAAAAGCGCCATGGCCTGACTGAACGAGAAGCCGACCTGTGGGTGGATATTTTTGATCTCGATTCATAAATGGGGTCTTGAGAAAGTTGATCTCAAGACCTCCATTTTCATTGTACACTGGTTACCATTGAAAAACGCTCACGCTGCGCGGATAGCAGAAGGTGGGAGTTTTAATGACGGTTAAAACTTCACTTTTAAATCCAACTGAAGGCGTTCATAGCCGTCCTGCTCTTCGCTCAAGTTGTCGTTCACAAAGTAGGTGGCTGCAATGTTTGTATTTTTAGCTAACGCATAACCGACGCCAAAAACATGTCCCCTAGCATTCGTGCCGCCATCAGCAAAATCCGAATCCGTGAAGGCACCAAAGACAGCGTCCGCTTCGATGTCCCGATAGTTATAGTTAAATTCCCATGCCCCCGGATCCTTGGCTTTTCCCAACTTGGAGCCAACCAGCCAACCGGTATCTTCTTCGACCCCCGAAGCAGTGTTCATGACATAGTTGCCATAGACACTGACAGGCATATTTCTGACCTTCGTGGTATATTCTCCAAAGATTTCGACCAGGTTATAATCGTAGGCGTATCTGTCATCGATTGTTGATGTGTTGCCGGCAAATGCATCATCGACGATCGCCTCTTCACCCTTGACATTCAGGTAGTCATAGTAACCGGCACCATAGGTGAGTTTGTTGCCATTTTCAAAGGCATGCACTAATCCCGCCTGGATGCCCAGCATTTCTTTGTCGCTGTCACTGCCGTTTTCCTGAACCATACCAAACATACTATTCACGAACAGGTTGCCTCTTTTATACTGGAGTGCGATGCCCTCTGGGTTCAGGTCACCATCCCAGATGAGTTGGTTTTTTCCTACCTTGTAAAACGGATTGCCCATTTTACCGAACAGTGCCGTTACGCCATTGGTCCAGTTTGGGGTATAGGCCACATACGCCCGGTCAATCCAGCCATTGTCGCTGGCCCAGTAATCGCCCAAGGTTTTGTTGCCGGACACATAATCACCTCCAACGGAATCGCCGTCGTCATCATCAAAAAACTCAGCCGTTGCAATGCGGAAGTCAAACATGAATTCATCGTTGATGTCATACTGCAGGCCGACACGTGCACGGATGCGATGACGATCACTGGAGCCGCTTTTCCAGTCCCGGTCTCGGTATTCATACCGATAGCGGAAGTCTCCGTAGAACTTAACTTTTTCAAGCCAGGCCAGTGTCTGAGGCATTGTCATCGTAATGCCAGAGTCTTGTAATTGCTGCACAGCGGTTCCCTGCTGTTTCTGTGCGGCCTCCAACTCGATCAGCTTGGTTTGCATCTGCCGCATCTGCTCATACTGCTGTTCCATCATCTTACGAAGTTCAGCAATATCGTCGGCTTTAGCGACACCGACTGAACCTGCCAGGGTTCCCGCAAGGACAACCCACACTCCCAGTTTTGTAAACATTTTCGCCTCCCAAATATACAATCCATTATTCATCGTGCCCAAACCATTCGAACAACGATTACACTTTTGTGCCAAAGGATAATTCTGAAATGTGAGCAAATGATTAGCATCTTATAAGACTTGTATTAATATCCGAGGCTGCAAATGATTTCAATGTATTTTATGGCCGTCTCTTTTTTTCAAAAATCTGAAATCGAAGTACTAGCAGAACGCAGTCATGTAATGACGGTATTGTAAATGCAGTACCGCAAACCTTGAAATAAGACTAAAATTAAACTATAATCCATACAGGTGTAACCTGGGGACTGCCCGATGCAACTATGACCATAGGAGGTTTGCTCGTCAGGGGCGGTGTGCGCTGGTTCTTGGCTAAGTGAAGGCCCCAAAACGCCGATTAGGTACACGAGAAGTCCGTCAATTCTTCTCTGTTAAGATATTGTATAGCTGGATTAAAGGAAACTTGGAAAGCACATACAAAATAACGTTTTTTTTGCTATTAACGGCGGTTTTCATGCCCATGCTGAGCGGTTGTAAGACCCAAGAAGAGCATAAGCAGCAGGCCGATGACGAGGTCTACTCAATTCTTGACCACAAATGGCAACCGGAGTTCGGTGTCAAAGCCAATTATCGGGTCTCAGATGTGCCCCCAGACCCCAATGATATTATTTTAGATCCCAACTGGGTTCCGTCAGGTCAGATTACGCTGGCCGAAGCGGTTTCGATTGCCACGTCTCGCAACCGGGACTATCAATCCCGCAAGGAAAGTCTCTATAGCACGACGCTTGACCTGACGGCCGTGCGTCATGAATATGCGACCCGCTGGTTTGGCAGCATCGACGGAGGCTATTCATGGAGATATAATGAGGAGGAAGATCGCTTTGATGAAACCGTAAAAACCGGGAGCGAGCTCGGCTTCAACAAACTATTGGCCGATGGAACACAGATCTCAACCAGTATCGCTTTGGACTGGATACGCTATTTGAGTGGGGATCCGGAGACTTCATTGGGGTCTGTTTTGACCTCCTCTATCAGCAAACCTTTGCTGCAGGGCAGTACCAAAGAGGTTGTTCAGGAAAACCTGACACAGGCCGAACGAAATGTTCTGTATGCCATTCGATCGTTTAGCCGTTTTCGCAAGGAGTTTGTCGTCTCGATCGTCAATGATTACCTGCGTACATTGCAGTCACTGGACCGCGTTGAAAACGCGCAAAGTAATTACCAGAGCCTTCAGGCATCGTACGAGGAGGCCGCACTCAAAGCTAAAGCGGGAAAACTGCCTCCATTTGAGGCTGATCAAACCGAACAGCAGATGCTGCAGGCGCGTGACAGTCTGGCTCAGGCCCAGCGACAGTATCAGCAGATCCTGGATTCGTTCAAGCTGGAATTGGCAGTTCCGGTTGATGCGAACATCATTCTGGATTCAGATGTCCTTGAAGATCTTGCTTCAATGCAAATCACAGAACCGAACTTTCTTGTTGAGGATGCGGTCGAGGTCGCTCTGAAAACTCGCCTGGACCTGGCGACGGCCTATGATGGCCTTGATGACGCCGAGCGCAAGGTTGATGTGGCTGAAGATGCGCTGCGGGCTCGCTTGGACTTAGTGGCCAGTGCCAGTGTAGAATCAACCGAAAATGGTAACCGGTGGGACCGCCTGGAATTCGATAAAGGCACTTACGATGTTGGGATGGTTCTGGACCTCCCGCTGGACAAACTCAATGAACGAAACGTTTACCGTCGGACACTGATCGCCTACCTGGAGGCCAAACGCGATTATGAATTGGCGGTCGATGAGGTGAAGCTGGAAGTCCGAAATGCTTATCGCAGCTTGATCGAGGCGGCTCAGCGGTATCATATCCAAAAAAACAGCCTGGCCTTGGCACAGGAGCGGGTCAATAGTACAACACTGCTGTTGCAGGCCGGTCGCGTGAATGCACGTGATCTGCTGGATTCACAGAATGACTTTTTTAATGCGCAGGATGACACGACAACAGCGCTGGTCAATTATATGCTGGCAAAACTGGATTTTTATCGTGATGTGGGTATCTTAACTGTTAAACCGGATGGATCATGGGAATCACTGGAAAAAACCGACGAAAAATTGTTTTAACCGCAATCGTTATCGCCATTGTTCTATCGGGATACGTTGCTTACCGCTTGAGCCTTCAAAACACCGGTTCCCCGTCACAAAGTGTCAGTACCTTTCCGGTTCGGCGGGGCGATCTGATGATGAGTGTCACCGAAAGCGGAACGATCAAAGCCCGAAACGCCGTTGAGATCAAGTCAAAGGTGGAAGGGGAGGCAACCATTCTCAGCTTGGTTCCGGAAGGAAGCGATGTGACCGCCGAAGATGTGGCGAACGGTAAAGTTCTTGTCGAACTGGATTCATCACGATTGAGGGACAATATGAACCAGCAGCAGATCACTTTCAACTCGGCTGAAGCGGATTATACGGATGCCAAAGAATCGCTGATTATCCAGAAAAATCAGAATGATTCTGACATTCAGCTGGGGTTGATGAATCTCAAGTTTGCCAAAATGGATTTGCAGAAATATCTGGGCCAGAAGACGGCTGACAAAATGGTGGCCATGCATGGAACCGACCCGAATCAACGACCCGATATAACGACTTTGCTGAGTGACCCGAACCAACTGGGAGGGGAGTCACTTCAAAACTATCGTGCATTGACATCGGCGATTGATCTGGCGGAGGAAGATTACAAAAAAGCGTATACCGACTTGGGCTGGACCGAAAAACTGTTTGAAAAAGAGTATGTGTCTCTATCCGATCTGGACACAGATCGGCTTCGGGTTCATCGCCTGGAAGTTAACTGGGAGCAGGCCAAGACTTCCCTGGATCTTTTTGCTCGTTATGAATTCCCCAAGCGGACAGAAGAACTCTTCAGCGGTTTTCTGGAGGCTGAGCGTCAGTTGGAGCGAATCTATGCACAAACCCGCTCAAGACTGGCACAGGCCCAGGCGCGGTTGAGCAGTTCGGAGGCGAGGTATCTTCTGAATAAAGAACAGTTGGAGCGGATCGAAAAACAGATCGAAGCCTGTACCATGCGGGCCACCGAACCCGGTTTGGTCATTTATGCATCCAGCAGCGGCCGGCGATGGAGCGGTTCTCGAACCAATATTGAGGTTGGGGAGAATATTCGTGAACGCGAGTTAATTATGACGATTACCAATGCCAACGAGATGGATGTGGATGTCAAGGTGCATGAAACCAATGTCGATAAGGTGAAGGTAGGCCAGTTGGCCAATATCGTTATTGACGCTCAACCAGATAAAGTTTTTACCGGTGAGGTGCTCAAGATCGCACCGCTTCCGGATCCGCAGTCTTTCTTTGGAAACCCCGACTTAAAGGTGTATACAACCGATGTGGGCCTGGAAGCCGCCGGCGAATCGATTAAGCCCGGAATGAACGCGCGGGTGGAAATTCTGATCGCGGAATTGGAGGATGTGCTCAGCATTCCGATTCAGTGTGTGACAAACCGAGGGGGGAATAAGGTGTGTTATCTGATGACCAATAATGGCCCCAAAGAACAGGTCGTTCAAACGGGTGTCTTTAACGACCGCTTCGTTGAAATCCGTGACGGACTCCAGGAAGGGCAGCAGGTTCTTTTAAGTCCTCCCCGTCTGATGATGGGTGCCAACAGGAGCCAAAATGGCAAAGGCGACACCCCCAAGTCAAAGGCGGGTTTTAAAAAAAATTCCAAGACTAAATCACCGCCGACTGCCACGGCCCCAGAAGATCCGAAGGAATCTTCCCCCAAAGCCCAAGCAAGCGATAATTCCGGTGATGCTGCCGATCCCATGAAACGAATGGATAAAAACGGCGATGGGAAGATCGACCTTTCCAGTGAAGTGCCCGAACAGGCTCGCCAGTTCATGAAGCCCCTGGACACGAATAAAGATGGATTCATTGTTAAAAAAGAAATGGATGCGGCGGCCAAAAAATTTGGCGGCGGAAAAGGCCAACCGGGCGGCGGACGCCCGGGTCGGCCGCAGGGCGGTCAGGGGAAAAGACCATGAGTTCAGCGGGCCCCAAAGACGGTGACCCTCAACGGGAAGCCGTTGTCACGATCGAGAACCTGCATAAGTCCTATACCTTGGGACATATGGAACTTCCTGTTCTCAAGGGGCTGGATCTGGCATTTTATGGCGGTGAATATGTGTCTATCATGGGCCCCAGCGGCTCCGGCAAATCGACACTGCTGAACATCCTCGGCTGTCTGGACAAGCCTACCGATGGGCGTTACCTGCTGGGCACGGATGATGTTTCGACCCTGGACGACAACCAACTGTCCTCGATTCGCGGCCGGCGGATCGGTTTTGTCTTCCAGTCATTCAACCTGATCCGTCAACTCAATATCGTCGAGAATATCGAGGTGGCGATGTATTACCAGCATGTCCCCAAGCACCGGCGGCGCGAGCGGGCGGTGATGCTCGCCGAGCGGGTCGGGCTCGGAGACCGGATCAAGCACCGTCCCTTTGAACTGTCCGGCGGGCAGCAGCAGCGGGTGGCGATCGCCCGGGC
>CALKKA010000196.1 GCA_937995495.1 uncultured Phycisphaerae bacterium | reverse complement strand
GGAACGAAATGGCTTCCGATGTATCCGGTGGCTCCAGTGACCAGGATTTTTCTTTTTTTATCCATTCAAAATCAAACCGTACCACTTCTTAATCAACCGGGGTGCCATAAAATTCCAAGGGGCCCACATAGAGGTCTATGTGATGCGCTTTCTTGGCCCCAACAATGGCTATTTGTGACAGGTTTTCAACTTTCAAGGTTGCGCTCAGCGCTTGAGGTTCAAATTGATCGAAAACGATTTCGATGTGTTGCCACTTATCAGACGGTGTGAAGGCCGCCGAGTAATATTGCCATGGCAGCCGGGTTTGGTCATTTTTCAGATGCACATAATATCGCTCACCATTTCCCTTGGCCCAAAACCGAATGCCTGAATACTGGCGTGCGTCCAAGGGGGTTGAGTTGCGGACCAGTGGCAAAGCCACCTGAACAAACCCCCCATTGTTTTCAAGCGAAACAGTCCCGCTCATAGTGAGATATCGGAAGGAATCATCCTGACCAAAATCGTACTGACCCTCAGAGATGCCCCCCATGACTTGGTCGGTGACGAGTCTCCATGAAGTCCCCAGTGATGACATATGGTTCGGGTCTGAAAAATCATCGATAATTAGGGTCGCCGGTTGACCAGCACTGACTTCATGGAACTCTTGGATCTTTTTTTTCCATTCCTCAAAATTCCCCCAGTCGGACTGAGTGAATTCCTCCTTATCGCCGACGGAAACCCAAAACTTGCCATCCTGTTGGCAAGGACTGTAAACGACAACATAATATTTTCCAGAGGCAGGAAGGCGGACGGTTTCGGTACGAAGGATCCAGGAATCAGTTTGAGTATAATGCTCATGAAAAAAACGGGGTTCTTTCACCTCCTCCGTCGAATAATGGATTCCCCCCGTGTCCTTGGGAATGCTAAAAGGCAAAGAGATCTCGGGCAGACCCGGACCCAGAACCGCAAGCGATGGCCGGAATGCCTTTAACCGGTCAATGACGGGAATCCCAATTTGAACCAGCAGCTCGAAGTCTTTCTCCACTTCGACCGTTAGCCAAAACAGCCGGCTATCCTTGTTAAGCTGTCGGTAGATAACCTGTGACAGGTCCGGCCGATCAACGCGCACTGCGGTTTCCGGGTCGATCCCTTTCTCATCGGTAAAGATCGGCTTATGAGCTTGAGACAGGGAACAGCACAGTAAGACTGCAATGGCGAAGTAGCGAAGATTATTATTTTTCATGGTTCTGCCCTTGTTAAGAGATTGCTTGTCATGTTTGCAGTTGTTTGATCTTATCAACATAGGCCTCGGCGTCAAATTTTCGCTTAAGACCGGCCGCATTCATATATCTGACTTTACCAAACACCTTACGCTCTGACCAGGCCCTGTCGTGCTTACCAAAACACCAGGCAACCCCTGCAAAGCCATTGGGGTCCCGGCCGTCAAGCTCATATTTGTTGTTTAGATAAAGGGCGATCTTATAACCCTGCCGGGGACTTTTCGTCCATTCGAGAATCTTTTTGCCCCAGTACATTCGCATATAACCATGCATTTTCCCGGTGAGTACCATCTCTTTTTGAGCAGCATTCCAGTAGGGGTCATGCGTTTGGGCCTTTTCAAATTCTTCCAGGGTATAAATATACTCCCGCTTGTCACGGGCGTGTACATTCAGCGTATTTCTCGCCCATGGAGGCAGGCATGAAAACCTGTCGTAGTGACGGTTGTAATAAACCAGGTTGTAGCTGAGCTCACGTCTGACAATAAGTTCTTCCAAATAGTCCTCTTTTCCGGGACGGTCAGATTGCATCACTTTCAATGCGATATACAAAGCCGAGATCTGACCAAAGTGCAGGTATGGACTCATGTTGGAAGTCGCATCCAGAGAGGGGTCATTCCGCAGATCGCTGTAGCGATCCAGTTTGTTTTTAATAAAAGCGTTTAATCGTTTTTTAGCCTGGCCCGTGCCCCCCTTAAATGTGGTCACCCGGCCGACACTCCTGTCGATAGTGAGCTGTGATAACGCAAGTTCGATATCGTCCACATCGAAGCTCTTAATTTTCATATCGAGACTGCTGAGCCGCGGCTTCCGGTGTCTGATCGGAATGAGGTATTCGGATAGTTTTTTGTGGATCCGAGGCCTCAAGGTGCCGGCTGAAAAGTTCTCTTTATCAGAGACTTCCCTGATCGGAACGATCACATTGGTTTCGACTTGCTCTAACAAACAATCGATCTGTTGGGCGGCATCCTGACGCCATTTCCACTGAAGTCGCGTGTGGCCCCCATCAACGACAACCATCGAAGCGTTCTCAGAAAGGTCTATGGCCGCCAGTTCCGGTGATTGGTGCCTGATCACCAACTTGACTCTTTTTTTGGCTAATTCCTTCTGAACATCCACCAACCCCTCAAGCATAAACGCATAATGCCTCAGATTCGCTTCCGGGTATGCGTCTGTGATCCCAAAAACAACGACCAGGGGCAGCTTTAACTGATTGGCTTTGTAGGTTGCGTATTCAAGTGCATGATTGTACTCGGCCCGTTGAGCGGTCTGCATCCAGTAAAGAACATACCGGCCCTCTTTCAAAGGACTGCTGTTGAGACTTTCGATTCGCGTCTTCTGGATCATTTCGTTTTTCTCTGCTGAATCCGGCGTTGTCGCTCTGGGTGATTGAATGACCCAAAACGGCCGTTCATTACAGGATGCTGCCATTACCCAACTATTATCCTTTATTGTCGGAGTATGGCAAGTGAAACCTTTTTTTTCTTTGAAAGCACATTGTTTTGCCGATAGACTGAATAGGATGTTGGATTGAGCGAAGAAAGATTAAGGTTTTATAACAGGGAAGGGTAGTCCATGTCGATTAAAACAGTGTCGTTAACTCTATCAATCGGATTCTTTTTAATTTCATTTCCAGCGATGGCTGAAGAGACCCCGAAATACTCCGGTCCGCCTTTTAAAGAAGGCTGGACTCCTTCTGCCTCCGCGGGATACTATAATCAGTTTAAAACAGATATTGATGATGGCGGAGAATTTGAGGTTGACC
>CALKKA010000195.1 GCA_937995495.1 uncultured Phycisphaerae bacterium | reverse complement strand
CTTCCAGCAGGCGGTCGATGTCAGCGGATATCTTTTTGACCTTGGTGCCGTCGATGAATTTTTGAGGATTTTCCCGGATGAGTTTTATATCGATCATTGTGTTTTATACCGTTTCCAATTGAAGTTTTGCGTTATTTCGCGGCGATGTAGTTCTACTGTAAGTGACGGCTTTACGCGCGAAATTTATGACCCTCAAGGGGCTATTCCTCAAAACGTTTAATAATGAGTACATTATTTTGTCCCCCAAAACCAAAGGACTCGCTCATCACCGTGTTGACTTCGGCTTTGCGGGGTTCATTTGGGATATAATCCAAATCCAACGCTGGGTCCGGATCATTCAGATTCATTGTCATCGGCAGGGTATTTTCCTCGATGGCCTTAATGCATGTAATCAGTTCTGCACAACCCGTCGCCCCGATGAGATGACCAAACTGACTTTTGGGACTGCTGACCGGTACATTTTTTGCGTGATCTGCAAAAACCGTTTTAATCGCCAGTGTTTCAATCGAATCGTTTTCGGCGGTACTTGTTCCATGCGTACTGATGTAGTCGATGTCCTGTGTAGTCACATCTGCATCTTTCAAGGCGCTTCGCATGGCCGAAACGGCTCCGCGGGCCTCTTCATGCATATCTGTCACACGAAAGGCATCATTGCTGCTGCCAAAACCGATCAATTCAGCCAAGATCGTCGCGCCGCGTTTTTTCGCCGATTCCAATCTTTCAAGTATAACAACAGCTCCGCCTTCGCCGAGGACGAATCCGTCCCGTGTCGCCGAGAACGGCCGGGAGGCTGTAGTCGGGCTGTCGTTGCGAGTCGAAAGGGCGGTCAGACGATTGAAGCCGGTTACACCTAACGGATGAATCATTGAATGCGCCCCGCCGGCGATCATCACATCCGCTTTGCCTTGACGTAAGATCATTGCTGCTTCGCCGATAGCTTGGGTGCTGGCCGCACAGGCAGTCAGGCAACTTCGTGAAATTCCGCGTGCCCCGGTCAGTACAGCCAGATGTCCCCCGGGCATGTTCGGCTCCTGCTCCAGTTCCCGCATTGTGTCCATTGTCTCAAGCGCTTTTTCTGTCCACTTTTCCCAGTCCATGGATCGCTCGTCGGCATTCCAGCCATTGATGATCGAGGAGAAAAAGGCGTGGTTATCTGCAGAACCTTCACCGGCGCCCAAATAAATGCCCAGACGGGTGCGATCTATACTGTCGGAAGGCGCATCAGTTTCAATATCAATACCGGATTGCTCACATGCCTGCACGCAGGCCCCCAGTACGAACAGAGAGCCGCGGTTGCTATGCTGGTGAAGTTGCGGGTTTTTGACAAACTTGGAAACATCATAATCTTTGACTTCGGCATCGAAGTGAGTCGGAAAAGTCGATGCGTCAAAGAGTGTCGTTGGCGCTACGCCTGACTTTCCAGTCATTAGCCCATTCCACATCGTCGGTACATCATGCCCCAACGGACAAACGACTCCCATCCCGGTAATGACTACACGATGTTCCATTCTATGCGTCTTCCTTATATCTCTTTATGACCAGTGCTGCCGTCTGTCCGCCGAACGAATAGCCGCAGCAAAGGGCGTAATTGATTTCTTTGTCCACCGGTTCGGTTGCGATATTCAGTCCACGATCCGCCGCAGATTCGACATTTTTCACCGGGCCGATCTTCTGGTGCATGATGGCCCCGATAGCGGCGATGACATCAATGGCCCCCGCGGCGGCCCCGGTGTGCGAAACCATGCCCTTGATGGGCCAGACATGAATGGAGGACAGCGATGAGCCAAAGACAGCTTTCAGTGCTGCCGCTTCGGCCTTATCATCTGCAACGATACCCGTTCCCGTGGGAACGACCAAATCAATCTGGTCAGGCTGAATATTTGCTTCTTCAAGAGCTTTTCGGATTGCAATTTGAAGTCCCTCACCATCTTCTTCCAGATGGGCGAAGTCGGTGTTCAGCGAGTTACTTGAAGCGGATCCGACAATTTCGGCGGCAATCGCTGCCTTACGCGCTTTTGCGAATTCCAGTTCTTCCATAACCACTACGCCCGCTGCTTCACCGAATACCGATCCATCCGCATTTGCATCAAAGGGCCTGCACGCTTTTTCCGGCGAGTCATTCGAGTCGGTTGCAGTGCGATTATGCAGACATTGCCGTATCATCACGACGGGATTGACCTTGGCCTCACCGCCGCCCCCCAGAGCAATATCGGCATCATTCCGTGCGATCATTTCGGCGGCCTCAGCGATCGCAATATGGCCCGCTACTTCGCCACAGGTAATTGTATTGCTGGGCCCTTGAATGTCATGAATAATTCCGATATGGCACGGCAGCATATTGGGCAAATATTTCAGCAGCCACAAGGGTGTCAAGGACTGCAACCCGTCCGTGCCCCATTTTTGAATGTCAAATTCTCCGTCCGTAACAGATTTTTCGACACTTTGAGCCATTTCCTCAAGATCACAACTGATCAACCCTGCCCCGAAACTGATAGCTGTTCGGGTGGCTGTGATGGTACTGTTTTCAGGATCTATTGCCTTAGTGACAAGCCCGCTGTTTTTGACCGCATCGTCTGCGGCGATGACGGATATTTCGATATCTCGACTCATCAGCTTGGTTGCTTTGCGATGTGATTTTGGGACATAATTACGAATTTTATAGTCCGGCACTTCACCGGCTAACTCGCATGGGAATCCAACCGGGTCAAAGGCTTGGATTTTCTTGATACCAGATCGACCTTCCAAAAGCCCGTCCCAAAGCTCTTTTCCTGTCAGCCCCAATGATGTGGCGGCCCCGGTACCAGTGACAACAACGCGACGGGTTCTCATTCGGATGGCTCCGAAGCTGTTTTGTCCTCAACAAAACCAGTTAACAGGGAGTTGAACATATCGGTGAAAACAAAGTTCTCTTCAGGAAACTGTTTGCCGGACAGGTTGTTGTCAATGTGGCTGAACATCAAACTGATCTGTGCGATTCGCTCATCGCCCCGCATAATCTCACCGGTAGTGCTGGCGGCCTCCGGGGCGATAGAGTCAATTTTGGCATGGAGGGTAAGTGTATCACCGGGACGGACAAAGTGGTAGAAGGCGGCCTTTTTGATTTTTGCCAAAACGACTTTTTCCTCGAAATTACGCGCCTCGCCGACGAGTATCCCTGCTGTCTGTGCCATCGCTTCGATCATCAGGCATTCCGGCATCGTCGGAAAGCCCGGAAAATGATCGTGCAGGTGTTCTTCGGCAAGCGAGATGTTTTTCAACGCTACCGCCGATTCGCCGCTCTTAAATTCCAAAAACTTGTCAATCCAAATCCAACGCATGATTGCTTCCAGTGTAAATGGGTATCGGCAGAAAGACTTTTCAGTACTCCTGCCGATCAGAAAAAAAATTCTATTTTTGCTTAAAAGATATTAAGCGACTTTTCCTTCAACGAAATTAACAATGGCATCAACTGTAAATAAGTCGGCGATATTGTTTACATTCGGGTCTTTCTCAAATTCGGTCAGATCAGTGTGCGGCATCTTGTCCCTCAACTCGGCCAACCCCTTTTCGGTCAGTATCCCGCCGCTTACGAATTCCGGATTGTTCAGAACGGCTTCGGCAGGGAAGAGTTCTTCTCGCGGAACCTTAATGTCGAACGCTTTTTCCAGGCGGAAGACGATGTCTAGAAAGTCAATACTTTCGGCACCCAGATCGCCCATCAGTGTGGATTTCGGGGTTACTTCGTCGTCGTCCAGTCCCAGTGCGTCGATCAGGACTTCTTTTACTTCCTCATAAACTTCGTCGCGGCTCATTGCCATGTGAATCGTACCTCCATTTATCTAAATACTGTCATCCATTTCTTGTGTTAGTTTCCGTTATTATCCTGAATACAACAATTTCCACCGCTGTTTCATATTCTCGACTACCGTCCCGTCCACATGGGCCAGTTTGGGGTTGTCGTCTCCCAGATTAAAATGCCTCAGGGCTAGTTTGGCCTCGACGATGGATTCCTCGCCGCAGACGCCTACGCCCTTGAAACTGCTGGTATTCTCCTCGATTGCTGTGGCCGCTACCGAGTACTGAATCTGCATTCCCGGGGCTGCAAAACTCTTGTACTTCACATTCTTTGCTGTTTCCAACAGGACCATGCTGTTGGCGAAATCCTGATGATGCCGAACCAACCACGAGGCCGACTCGATCAGTCCTTCCAGAAGCAGTACGCCCGGCAAGACCGGAAACGCCGGGAAATGGTCACCCAGATACTCCTCAGCGAGTGAGACGCTCTTGACGGCCGTCAGCCGCTTTCCCGGGTCCAATTCTGTCACTCTGTCGATCAATATAAATTTCATTGAAGGGATTTTAGTGAGAAATCCTGTAATTTCCAGCTTTTTTTTACTTTTTTACCGGATTAAAGGACATGCTTTAGGCACCGAGTAGTTTGTCCGGAAAGTCGGGTCAATAAAAAGCGGCATCGTATTTAGTTTTAAAGTATTGCAATCAAAGGACCGATAATGTAGCGTAGTTTTCCGAGAATCATTTGTTTTGTTTCTTTCCGGGGGGTCCACGCTTTTTATCTTAAGCAGACGGGGTTTATGTCCGCTAAAGGTGTAAATGTATCTTAAGTTTTATGAGGGGAACGGTGTTTATTGACAATTGATTATTAAGGATTGAAAATGGCCCTGAGACAGTGTTTGAAGCTTAAAACCTTTTTTATTGTGCTTTTATTGGGAGTTTTGGTCAGTGTCGCCCCTGCGGGGCGTCGCGACAAGCAGATGTCTACAAAGACATTGCGGTCCATGGCCCGGGCCTATATGGCTTTTGGCAAGTATGAAAAGGCACACACCGTTGCAGCACAGGCATTGCAGCGGGCACGCTCTCAGTCAACGGACCCCGGAGAAATGGCGTTATGCCTGATCGATATGGGAACGGTTTGCAGTTATGAGGGGTTGCTGACACAGGCACGAGAGCGACTGGAAGAGGGAGTTGAGTTTCAGAAAAAGGCCCTTTTTGATGACCATCCCTATGTAGCTCACACACTTCGAATGCTGAGTGATGTTTGTTTGCGGCAGGGGGATCTGGAGCAAGCAGAAACTGTTTTATCGCAGGCGGTGGGCATTATGCTGAATCACTGTGATTTGCAAAGTAAGGAGATGGCGCCCTTCATCTTGGAATCGGCAAATTTGCAGTTAGAAAAAGGGGACTTGAAACGAGCAGGCGATAATTATCAGGCAGCACTGGATATCTACGAGCAATCTTATGGATCCCAGCACCTGATGACCGCTAATGTTCTCGAAAAGATGGCCCGGTTGCATATTGTTCGAAATGATACGCAAGAAGCCGATAGCCTGATGTCTCAGTCATTAAAGATCAAGACGCGGATTTACGGTCGCTACCACCCCCAATTGATCGACAGTTGGCTGGCGATGGCTCGTATGTGCAAGCAACAGGGCCAGAGCGAGCGATGCGAGTATTATCTGGCAAAGTCCACGGAGACGGTTTCCAACACGCGAAATGCCGTAACCATGGCTCGGGTTTACGAGCAGGTCAACCAGATCCGCAAGCAGACTCTTGTTGCCTCAGCGATTTCAGCCAACTGATTTAGGAGTCGCTTCGGCTATGACCTCGGGTTGAATCGTTTGCGTCGAGAGTCGGACGAACCTTGGCGGTTCCCATTAGAACTATTACTGCCAGCATTGGATTTCAGAGGGCTGTCTCCCTCATATTTCCCAAAAATCATACGGCCTGCAGAGGTTTGCAGGGCACTGGTAACCGCAAAAGTAACAGTCCTGCCGATTTTATCGTGAGCGCCTTCGATGACTACCATGGTGCCGTCTTCAAGATATCCCACGCCCTGGTTCGGATCTTCTCCTAATCGCAGGACTTTGACTGTCATGGCTTCGCCGGGTAGGGTGACCGTTTTTAAAGCATTGGCCAGATCATTGATATTGACGACATCAACGCCTCTTAAAGAGGCTACTTTGTTTAGATTAAAGTCATTGGTAACAAGCCGTCCATCACAGTTTTTGCTGAAAGCAACCAGTTTCTGATCAACTTCTGTATTATCCTGCACACCGGGCGGTGGGGTGTCGTCGATCGTAACTTCGACAACGGGGCTGTTTTGGAGCTTGTTGAGCATGTCCAGGCCCCGTCGACCGCGATTGCGTTTGACTTTGTCCGCGGAGTCCGCAACGAGCTGTAATTCGTTGAGAACGAAACGTGGGACGATGAGGGGGGCGTCGAAGAGTTTGGTCTGAGCGATATCCGCAATTCTCCCGTCGATGATCACGGATGTGTCCAGTACGAGCGGACGCAACCCTCTTGTTTGACGGGTGAATTCAACATAGGGGACGAGAAATCTGAAGTCGTCTTTCGTTCTAATAACAATACTGATACACAAATAACAGATACACAGGTCGGCGAGCCTGAGGCCCATTTCCAGAGTATCTTTTGGCAGTTGCCAATAGAAATCATTCATCATGATGATGACCTGATTCAGCGCCCAGCCGATGAACATTCCAATCAGCAGCCCAAAGAAAACCCCGGTCAGAGTAAACAGTGATTTTTTGGGAGTGAGCCATTCAACGGCGATTGCCAAAACGGTTAGCGACAGGGCAATGATAAAGACGGTAATGTCCTGTTCGCTTTTAGCAGTTTGATTTAGGCCCAAAAGCAGAAATGCGGTTGATGTAACGAGGAACAAAAAACGGACGAAATACAATAATATCATGGACAATTCCTTTCAAAAAATATGATAGCTACAGTCAGTAATAATCAAATACAAGGTATTATAACGCGACTTTAGAAACTATATATATCGTCAAAATATAACAAATAGCTTTTGATATTAACAAATTTATCGAAAAGCCAGAATGATGATGGCTTCAGAGCCAATATAATTTCCCTTTTATCAGGGTCTACTATTTCCTATAGGCCTCTTTGGGATCATAAACCTTTTCGGAAACGAATTCCAAATTATCCTTTGTGCCAATCTGGACAGCACGATAAAAGCAGGACTGGTAACCGACGTGGCATTGGCCCTGATCAACGGACACCTTCAAGATCAGGCAGTCCTGGTCGCAGTCGACAAGGATTTTCTGGACTTTTTGGACATGGCCTGACTCTTCGCCCTTTTTCCACAGTTTTTTCCTAGAGCGACTGAAGAAGACGGCATTACCGGTCTTTAAAGTGAGATTGAGTGCCTCTTCATTCATATAGGCAACCATCAGGACTTCTCCCGTTACTGCGTCTTGTGAAATGGCTGTAATGAGCCCGTTTGCGTCAAATTTCGGCACAAATCCGAGGCCCTCTTCGATTTCTATGCTCGAACCCACTTAAAAACTCCTATTATTGACTCTCTTTCTCAAAATATATCTTAACAACTTGAATTTTTGCTTTTAAACGCTATTGTTAGCAAAAACAAGTGATTTTTGAGAGACTGCCTTTGCCCGCTAAGGAAACAAAATCTGTAAAGAAGTACCTGTCATTAATTTTTCGGATCATTATCGCCGTTCTCGCGTGCTGGTTTCTCTATCGAAAAATCGACCCGGATCAGGTCGCAGAGGCGTTCAATCGATTGCAAGTTTCCACATTAGTGTTTGCGGTTCTGTGTTTTTGTATAGGCTTGTGTCTCATCGGATTGCGCTGGTGGGTGTTTATGCGTGCCCAAAAGATTTATGTTCCGTTTCTCTTGGCGATTAAACTGACATTTTTGGGGCAGTTTTTTACCAATTTTATGCCCAGCGCGGTCGGTGGCGATTTGCTGAGAGCTTGGTATATTTCAAAGCATACCGATAAACGGCTTCAGGCCGCTATTGGTGTGGCGGCTGACCGATTGATGGGATTAGCTGGGACGATGATCCTTGCATTTTCAAGCTTCATGCTTTTTATGCGTGATAAAGAAGGATTTTTTCAGGTTGACAAGAAAGAAAATCCCTTGAAAACATTTTTTAGCAACCACCCTATTCCTACGCATTGGTTTCTGATTGGCGGATTTATACTGCTTGGAATCCTGATTTTATTTACAAAAAAATTTGACTTGAGAAAGTTTTTCAATAAAATCAAGACCATTTTTGCCCACTTTCTTCAGCAGACGTACCAAGTCCTCCTTGTTTACGTTTACCATCCTTGGATTTTGCTTTTTGGCTTGGTGATTTCTATCTTGATGCAGATGCTGGTGATTTTTTCATTCTGGCTGATTGGCCGAGATCTGGATATGCACGCCCCTATTTATTGTTATTTTGTCTTTTTCCCGATGATGTGGATTATCGGGGCGCTGCCACTGAGCATCGCGGGGATCGGAATTTTGGAGGGGGGGTTGGTGTTTTTGTTCGTCAGATTCGCGGGGGCTTCCAAAGACTTGGTAACAGTTCTGGCATTGTGCCAAAGATTGGCGTGGGTTATAGGCTCGCTACCGGGAATGGTCGTTCATTTGATGGGGGCACACCGTAAGAAAGAGGGTCAATGATAGATTTTTATTGACGCATGGCGAGTTTAAGCCCATAATGGCCTACATTATATGGAATCAGTTTTTTTGAAATAAGAATCACAAAAAGTGATTTTTGAGGATATTTGGGCATTTGCCACAGATTTTGCGAGCAGCGATGCAAGCATTTAGAAACTTTAGGTCATATTTTTTTCGGGGGATGGCGGCGTTATTGCCGACCATCCTGACGATATGGATATTTGTTCAGTGTTACATATTTATTCAGGACAAAGTAAGTATTCATATCAATCGCGGCCTGGTCTGCTTGATTTTGTTGATTACAGACAACTGGGAAGAAAACTTCTTGGTTGATTTCTGGGTTGACGGGCCGGGACGCATAACGGGCTTTTTTATTGCCATCATCGGTGTTTGTTTCATTGGTGCTTTTTTGGCCAGTGTGATGGGGCGAACCCTCTGGCATTTTATAGAAAAAAACCTGATGCGGGTTCCGCTGGTAAGTAAGGTTTACCCGTATATAAAGCAGGTAACAGATTTTTTCCTCGCCAAAAAAAGTTTAGAGTTCAGCAAAGTTGTTGCGTTTGAGTATCCTAGAAAAGAAACCTGGTCCGTTGGTTTGGTAACCGGTAAGGGACTCAAAACGGTTGCAAATGAGACCCGAAAGGATTTTATAACTGTTTTTGTTCCGACATCCCCCACGCCGTTTACGGGATATGTGATCATGGTGCCGAGGGATGAAACAATAGAACTGGAAATGTCGATTGAAGAAGCGCTTCGTTTTGTTATCAGCGCCGGTGTTATAACCCCGGCAGAGCACTTGGCTTTTGAGGCATCCAAAAAAGAACAAGATGAAGAAACGAAATCATAAACTAAGGAGATACAGATGATTGTAACAATTACAGGAAAGCATATTGAGATTACTGATGCCATCCGTGCGCATGCAGAGGAAAAAGTTGAGAAACTACCTCGTTATTACGACAGCATTACTCAGATAGAAGTTGTTTTAGAGGGGAACGAAGGCGGCGCCCAGTGCGTGGAAATCCTTGTCCATGCCGAGCATAATGATCTGCTGATTGCAAAGGAAACGGGAACGGACACCTATACCTGTATTGATGCGGCGGTGCACAAAATGGAACGCCAGTTAAGAAAAGCTAAGGAAAAACAACGGGGCCACAAAGCCGCCGCATTGGGTGAGGCAGCAGCGATTGAAAATCCGACACAACTTCCAGAAGAAGGTGTTGCGTAACCCGAATGACTCAAATGGGTCGATTGTCAGCTTGAGCAGGCAGTGAGGCCCAAAACGAAATTTTGATGCGATGATAAGTGTTTGGTCTTAAGGAGTTATTATGAAATTAGCTGATGTTATCTGTCAGGACGCAATTATTGCCCAATTGGGATCCAGTGAACGGGATGCGGTTATCGAGGAGTTGGTACAGTCCTTGGGTGCGCACATAAAGATGAAAGCGACTGATGTGAAAGCGCTGGCTAAAGCGGTTATCAAACGCGAAAATGAAGCTAGCACAGGGATCGGTAAAGGTGTTGCCGTGCCGCATGTCAAGCATAAGTCTGTTACTGAACCGGTGGCCGTGGTCGGCTGTTCGCAGGAGGGGATTGGATTTGCCTCGCTGGATAAACAACCCGTCTATTCTGTTTTCTTGTTGTTAAGTCCAGCGTCGGATCCGGATAAGCACTTGCAGGCAATGGAAACTATTTTTAAGAATCTTCAAAAAGATGATTTTCGCCGCTTTCTTCGCCAGTCCCGGACGCCTGAAGCGATTATCGAGGCCATTAAGGATGCGGATGGCGATAGCAATTAATTAAGCAATGCTATTAGCGCCCAAAAGAGTTCAGAGGATATTGCGTGCCCGAGCAGACATATGAAATCGAGATTGAAATACGTAATCCTGAAGGTTTGCATATGCGCCCTGCTATGCAGTTTGTTGACTTAGCCAATTCATTTGAATCTGATATTTCGGTTGGGCATCAGGATGTCAACGCCGATGCCAAAAGTATTATGCAGATGACAATGCTTGCGGCAACCTGTGGGACACGCTTGAAGATCACAGCTGTCGGATCTGATGCCAATCATGCGATCGAGGCGTTACGCGATCTGGTAGACAATAAGTTCATGGATGATCCAGATTTAGCGGTTGGCGAAAAGGAAGGATAAAAACTTTTCATGGAAATTAGAAAAGGAATTGCTGTTTCGCCTGGCATTGCCATCGCAAAGCCGATGCTGATCGACTCGAAGGATTATCGCATTCCCCGCCGGTCTATCCTTCCGTCGCAGCGATCCGATGAAATCTTGCGACTTCGCAAGGCATTTTCGACAGCCATTTCTGAACTGGAGGGGATTGGATCTGCTGAAGAGATAAAAGAAAGCAAGATCCAGGATATCTTTGCTGTTCATATGCGTTTTTTGCGTGACCGTAGTTTTCGGAAACGCATCAAGGATTTTATCTCCAAAGAGTTGGTAACAGCTGAATATGCTGTTTCTACTATTCTCCGTGAAATCGCCTCCCATTTTGCCGGCATCGATGATCCTTATATCAGTGAGCGAGCGGCGGATATTTATGATATTGAAAAGCGTTTGCTGGTTCGTCTTTTGGGAAAGCGCCAGGAAGAGGTGGATTACCTCCGGGAAGAGGTTGTCATCTTATCAAGCGATTTAACCCCGACCCAGACAGCGGGCTTTAATAAAACTTTCGTCAGAGGCTTTGCGACAGAAAGAGGGGGGCGAACCAGTCATACGGCGATTGTGGCAAGGTCAATGGGCATTCCTGCCGTTGTTGCACTGGGCGATATGTCTTCGGAAGTTCCACCGGAGTGTGTGGTGATTATCGATGGCAATCGCGGAGTAGTTGTGATCGATCCGGACGAGGAGACGTTAAAACAGTATGATCGCTATGCGCAGCAGATGTCACAGTTCGTGAGTGAACTGGATGAATTGCGCGAATTGCCCGCCGAAACCCGCGATGGAGTCCGCATCCAGTTAATGGGCAATATTGAATTTCCCGATGAGGCCCAAATCGTTTTAGACAAGGGTGGGGCGGGAATTGGTTTGTATCGAACGGAGTTCCTGTATCTTTATGGCGGACAGGAACCAGCAGAAGAAGATCACTACAGTGCTTATGCCGAAACGATTCGAGCGATGGACGGCAGACCGGTGGTTATTCGGACGATGGACTTGGGGGCCGATAAGCTTCCCCATTCCGGCTGGCATGTGACCGAGGCCAATCCGGTTTTGGGATTGCGTTCCATTCGCTACTGCCTTCAGGCGTTGCCGCTTTTTAAGACGCAATTGCGTGCTATTTTGAGGGCTTCTGTGCTTGGGGATGTTAGAGTGATGTTCCCTCTGATCACCAATCTTCAGGAACTTCGGCAGGCGAAGATGATTCTGCGGGATGTGATGGAGGATTTGGATGAAAGTGCCGTTCCTTACAATGCAGAGATGCCGGTTGGCATTATGATTGAAACACCCAGCTCGGCCTTAACCGCAAATCTGCTAGCCAACGAGTCGGCATTCTTCAGTATTGGAACGAATGACCTGATACAATATACGCTGGCAGTGGATCGTGCTAATGAGCATGTTTCTACATTATTTTCGGCTGCAGATCCTGCGGTTCTGCGCTTAATGCGGGGTGTAATTCAGGATGCGCATAAAGCGAAGATCGACCTAAGCGTCTGTGGCGAAGCGGCGTCGGATCCAGAATTCATTATGCCCTTGTTAGGGATGGGAGTCCGGACGATGTCGCTGGCACCGCCGATGATCCCCGAAGTAAAAAAGATTATACGGTCGGTTACGATCGAGGAGTGTAATCGGTTGTCGCGAAAGATAGCGACAATGGATTCACATCGACAGATTCAAAATTTTCTCAGGGATGCGGCAACCCGAATATTGCCTGAAACATTCTAAGGGCGGTTCAGGTTTGGTCGTCCGCTTTCATCCTGAGAATGAGTGAGCACAAGAACGAAAACAGCCGGGGAAATAACCGGCTGAGAATTTCAATAAAATTGATTGATTTATTAAATGCAAAAACAGATTTACACACTGGTTGTGGATTTCTCGATTGAGGGAAATCTGGCCTATTTGTCGCATCAGGAAACATTGACCCTGTTTGAACGGGCTTTGGTTCGGGCTTCGGTTCCACTGGTGTATTCAATGGGTTTTAATCCTCATCCTCATTTGTCCATTCCGTTCCCTCGAAGTGTTGGGACACAGTCGGCAAGAGACAGGGTCTGCGCGACGGTTGAGCTTTCAGAAGAGTCTCTTCTACAAGACTGGGGGGGTAAGATACAACAGCAACTTCCGGCAGAATGTTCTGTGGTGAAAGTTGAAAATATCTTTGGGAAATGCATGTTTCATCCTGAAGGTGTCCGCTATGTGTTCTGTCTGGAATCACCTATTGATGAACAATTTCACAGGCATCTAGGTGGCTGCCAGGAACAGGTTGTTCAGAAAATCCCCATCCAGATCCAACGGTATTGGGCGAAAAAAAGAAGGTATAAGC
Organism: uncultured Phycisphaerae bacterium; assembly: GCA_937995495.1. Classification (GTDB taxonomy): domain Bacteria; phylum Planctomycetota; class Phycisphaerae; order Sedimentisphaerales; family Anaerohalosphaeraceae; genus 4572-13. Next base: position 16,294 of record CALKKA010000195.1, on the reverse strand, counting down.
AAATCGACCTTTCTCTTTATTTACAAGAGTTAGACTTTTCAAAGGACCAAATTGAAGTGGCCTGTTGCGTTTCACAGTCAGGTACGGTGCGTGTAGACGAAATAATGAAGTGGCTGAATATTACGCCGGGACAATTTTCCAAGCCGGTGTGTCGAACTGAGATAAAGTGGTCTCAAAATTAGAAAATTAATGCCCACCAAGGGCAGGTAATTCCCGCGAGTAAAGTCGAAGCTTGCGATTGCTAAGACCTCGCTACGCAGACATGGGAATTTATAATGATAAACGGTATAGTAACGAAGGAATAATATGACACGAGAGATGTTAATCAATGTATCGGAGGGCGAGGAATGCCGTGTGGCTGTCGTCGAGAAAGGCTCATTAGAAGAACTCTATATTGAGCGATTTAGTTTAGCCAGTCATGTAGGCAACATCTATAAGGGTAAGGTCGTAAATGTTGAGTCCGGAATTCAGGCGGCATTTATTGATTTTGGCGCCGAGAAAAATGGCTTTTTGCATATCAGCGATGTTCACCCTCGTTATTTTGGAAAAAAGAATGACGAAGAGACGATCGGTCGTCGCAAAGCCCTCGCACAGCGACCCCCGATTCAGAAATGCCTGAAAAAAGGACAGGAAATCGTTGTTCAAGTGACAAAAGAGGGGCTCAATACCAAAGGGCCGACGCTGACCACTTATATCTCATTGCCGGGTAAATATCTTGTGCTGATGCCTTGGATGAGCAAGGTGGGGATTTCGCAGAAGATTGAGGATGAGGACGAACGGAAGAAGCTTCGTGAGGCCATTGACGGGATTTCACTCCCGGCCAATATCGGGCTAATTGTTCGCACGGCTGCTCAACTGGCAAATAAGCGGGAACTGCAGAATGACATCAACTATTTGAAGCGTTTATGGAAAGTGATCAGCAAACGGATCGATTCAGTCAAGACGCCTGCAGAAATCTACCAGGAATCTGATCTTGCGATTCGCACGGTCAGGGACATCTTTGATTCTTCGATCAGTAAGATTCTTTGCGATAGTGAGATGGTGACGAAGAAAATCAGGGATTTTTTGTCGATCGTCCAACCGCGGCTGAAGCGGCGGGTAACTTATTATGATGGAAAAAGTCCGCTGTTTCATAAGTGTAACATTGAGAAAGAGATTCAGAAGATTCAGGCCACACGCGTGGAGCTTAAAAGCGGAGGTTCCGTGGTGATCGAACAGACTGAGGCGCTGGTGGCGATCGATGTCAACAGCGGTCGCTATCGCAAGCAGAGCAATGCCGAGCAGACGGCCTTTAAGATTAATATGGAGGCGGCTAAGGAAATCGTTCGCCAGCTTAAACTCCGCGATATGGGTGGGTTGATTATTTGTGATTTTATCGACATGCGTGAGAATCGTAACAAACGTGAGATCGAAAAGGAGTTTCGCAATGCATTGAAATCCGACCGCGCCCGTTCCAGGGCGCTCAGGATGAGTGCGTTTGGCCTGATCGAACTGACGCGGCAGCGGATGCGTCCTTCATTACAGTCGAGCACCTATTTGAAATGTCCACATTGCAACGGGGTTGGGGTCGTCAAGAGTTTTGAATCTCAGTCTATTGAGATATTGCGATCGGTCCGTGTGGCAGCTTCGAAAAAGGAGATTCAGCGTATCGAGCTGACAGTGGCTTCGGATGTGGCAAGCTTTTTATTGAATCAGCGACGTTCGATACTGATGCAGATTGAAACTGATTTTGAAAAAAAAATCCGGGTCTATGCGGACCTTTCAGGATCGCCTGCGCAGCCAAAGATTACTTGCTATGACGAGAGGGGAAGCGTTGTACGGTTATAAGATTACCATTTCTTAATGGTTAAAAGAATCAAGATAGGGTTTTATTGGGATAGAAAATGTCAAAAACGAAGATTGATATTTCTTTTGCAGAAAGCGTCATCGCCGAAGAGGGCCATGCGGTTCTCGGATTGCAAGAGCTTGTGCGACAGCCGGCATTTGAGCAAGTTGTCCAAGCTCTTCTTGAATGCAGTGGCTCGGTGATTGTTTCCGGTATGGGCAAGGCCGGCATTATTGGTAATAAGATCAGTGCGACACTGGCTTCTACAGGAACAGCGAGCCATTTTTTGCATCCGGCTGAAGCGGTTCATGGTGATTTGGGTCGTATTCGGACAAATGATATTGTTCTGGCGCTGAGCCACAGCGGAGAAAGCGAAGAACTCGTCCGGTTGATCGAACCTCTTAAGCAACGAGAGATCAAGCTGATTTCTATTGTCGGCGATCCGAAGTCTCGCTTGGCGGTTCACAGTGATATCGCCCTCAGTATGGGAATGCTGACCGAGGCATGTCCGTTGGGTGTGGCGCCAAGTGTTTCGACGACCTGCATACTGGCGTTAGGTGATGCATTGGCTTTAACGATCATGAAATCGCGCGAGTTTGGCGCTGAGGACTATGCTCAATTCCATCCGGGTGGTGCTCTGGGCCGCAAACTGTTGACCGTCGGGCAAACAATGTGGTTTAGACCTGATGAGCCGCTGCCTCTTGCACAACTGGATGATACGATCGAACAAATGCTGACCAAGAATAAGACCACGAAGCGGCGGGGTGCCGTGATGGTAACAGATGCTGACGGTAAGTTGGCGGGTATCATTACCGATGCGGATGTAAGGCGTTCCCTGGAAAAGAAGGGAGCAGGAACTTTTGAGGTGAAGTGTTCCGATTTGATGACGCCAGACTGTAAGCGGGTGGCAGAAGATACGCTGGCTGCCGAAGCGATGGCGGTATTTCATAAGTATCGAATTGACGAGTTGCCGGTGGTAAATGCAGAGGACCAGCCGGTGGGATTGATTGATGTACAAGACATTGTGGCCATTAAAATTGTAGGGTAGCTCGATGACAGAGAAGGATTTTTCCAAAATTCAGTTATTAGTTCTTGATGTCGATGGCGTTCTAACGGACGGGGGGATCGTGGTCCATTCAGATGGCACTGAGAGCAAGCGTTTTTCTGTGATGGACGGCCACCGGATCAAATTGTGGCAGCGGGCCGGAGGGTTGGCGGCCATTATCAGTGGAAGGGAAACAGCCGCAACGACCATTCGAGCGAAACAGCTTGGGATTTCGCTGGTTATGCAGGGATGCTTGGATAAACTTCCAGCCTTTGAGAAACTATTAGAAGAAGTCCGGCTAACATCCGAACAGACCGCTTATGTTGGTGATGACCTGATGGACATCCCTGTGGTTCGAAGGGCCGGTTTTGGAGTGGCTGTTTCGAATGCAACGGACGAGTTGAAACAGCAAGCCGATTTCATCACAGAGCGAAAAGGTGGAGATGGAGCTGTGGCCGAAGTTATCGAACATCTGCTGAAAAAAAAGATGAAATGGGAACAGCTGATGGAGCGGTATCGGGTGTGATTTTGTTTGCGGTTTCTTTTTCATGGAATTACTGAAGACTATGAAAAAAGAGATATATGAAATTTCTCGCTCTTGATGTCCTTTGTGGTTATCTTTTCGGATATCAAGAAATTTGACATAGAAAGGGTTTATCTGTATGCGAAAATTAATCATCGGTCTCATTGCTGTCGGATTTGTAGCTTCGCTGTTTTGGGGGTATGCTCTGGTCATGGATGCCAATCCGATTGAGGTTCGTAATGTGACAGCGCCAGACAATCTGGATATGCCGGAATCGGGCGGTGCTACTGAGCGGGTAGAAGATACCGATGTTCGTGTTGCTAAGGAAGCGCGATATGTGGTTCTTGATCCGGACACCAAAGAGACCTCACGCGTCTTTGGTTTTGAGAAGTTGCTCAATCCGGGTATGGATACATCACGAAGAGAGGTCGAGAAGCCCTATCTGATTTTCTATGATTCAGATTACCAATGTCGTGTCGACGCGGATATGGGGATGTTTCAGATTGAAACCTCCGGGTCGGATTCAACGCCAAAGGATGCGCGGCTTAGCGGCAATGTCAAAATTCATGTGATGCCCAAACCGGGCAGCAAGATTAGTGAGACCCTCGTTGAAATGGACGATCTAGTATTCAGCAGTGAGCGTTCTGAATTTGCAACTGACCACAAGGTTCATATTACATCGGAGGAGGGGGAATTAAAAGGGACCGGCCTGGTTGTGATTTTTGATTCAGCTAAAGCGAGAATAGACTATTTGCGGATTCGTGATTTAGAAGAAATTCGAATACAGGGGGCAACCGACTCAAAATCCGAGGCCAAACCTGAGACCCAATCCGAGACGAAGATTGCTAAGGCGAAAACAGATACAGCATCGGCGGACTTGACTCCAACCCAACCAAGCGATGTTTCTTCGGTCCCTTCTAAAAAAATTGAGTCCACTGAAGTGAAGTTGGCGCCGCCGGTGAGGTATTATCAGTGTCTCCTTGAAGATAATGTTATAATCAAGTATGGCAATGAGATCATAGTCACCGGGTCCGATCAAGTGAATATCCAAAATATTTCTTTTGATCAAAGTGATGGAGATGACCAAGGTCCTGAGCAGGCAAAGGATGAAAGTAAAAAAGTGTCAAAACCAAGTGAGTCGTCGGGCCAGAAAGTGGAAATAGCCGAAAAACCAAGCGAGTCGCTAGAGCAGAAATCCGAACCCGCAGCGAATATCGAACCGAAACCGGAGATTATTGTAACGTGCGATGGGGGCATCCTCTTAAAACCGATGGAGGACGAGGATGCAGGACCAACATCTGCTTCTCAGTCAACGCTGCCTCCACAAATGGCGCCGACACCATCAAAAATAGCGAAAATTACATCTAGCTCACAGCACACTTCTACTGTTGAGGTGATTAATTTAGTGGGCCAGAAGGATGCTGTCGCTAAGTCGGGCGCTTTGGAGGCCGCAGACACTACGGACAAATCTGTGTTAGAAGATGCTTCGGACTCCAGTGATTCCCCCCCAACAAAATTTGAAGCCCGCAAGATCGATTATAATTTACTGACGGGTTCTGGTTTGGCACATGGGCCGGTCCGTTTCACATTTTATCAGGACCCGGACCCCAACGGCACCGCACCAAAATCTTGGATCCCCGTAACTGTAACAGCGGATGAAAATGCCGAGTTTTTCGCAGATTCGTCTCAAACGATTGAGCAGGTGGTATTCAATGGAAATGTGATGACGACTCGTACATCACAAACACCGGATTTTGAGCAGTTGGAAAAGCTTCATAGTGAAAAATTGACCATTGACCTGGATGAAGATCAGGCTGGAAAAACCGATCTTAGCCACCTCAGGATGACCGAGGGTAAGGTCTATGTTGAATCACAGCGAGTCCAGGAAGACCGTAAACTTTCAGATGTAAAACTTTATTGTAGTGAAATTTCTTATGATCGGGTTGCAGATGTGATTTTAGCCGAGGGCCCCGGCAAGATCGAAATGGTGAACAATGAAGACTCACAGACGGAGGATTCGGATTCCGAAAATCCAATGAATCGGCCTGCTGTAGCAATGGTGGACAACTTTACGACGATTCACTGGGATATGGGCAAACAGAGTATTATTGCTGATGGCGATCAGGACGCGATGAAATTGGCCTATTATCCGATTTTAGAGGGTCAGATTCAAAAGCAGATATTTGTCTATTCGATGCAGCTTGAGCTGAGTTATCTTCCAGATACTTCCGAGATAAAAAAAGTGTTTACCGACAAGTCGATCATCTATGAAGAGTGGAACAGTGATATGACGAAGCGACTGCACTATATTGTCGGCCAGACGCTGGATTATGATGCCGTTGATGGGGACGGTTGGATGAAAATTTCAGGCACACCCGCTGTTCCCTGCAATGTTGATGGAGCGAGGATGTCGGAGGTTCTTGTTAATCCTGTTACGGGTGAGATTGATGCCTCGATCTCGACGACGCCGGGTATTATGAAGACCCCTTGATTGGCGATGGATCCCTGAAGACCGTTTTTTTCGGTGGCAATCCTTCTTCGATTTTGGTACAAAGATCCGGCATGAGGACGGAAATCCTAAAAATTGGGACACTGGATCGCACTCGAGGTGTGCATAGGGCCGCGCGATGGCTTGATCAGGGAAAACTTGTCGCTTTTCCAACCGAAACAGTGTACGGGATTGGTTGTAAAGCAGAGAAGCACACCTTTGAACGCCTGAATAAGGTTAAGGGCCGCCAGCCGGATAAGCGCTACACGCTTCACATAGGAAGCCCGGAGCAACTCACAAAATACATTCCCTCCAAAAGTTTGAAAGCCCAGAAGCTGGTTCAAAACGCCTTTCCCGGTCCCGTTACAATCGTATTTGAATTGGACGACGAAGCATTGCGGCAGGTGACGGAAAGTCTGCCAAAAGATCTTTATGAAACGCTTTACTCCGGCCAAACCTTAGGTGTTCGTTACCCGGCTTGTCAGATTACTTGTGAAATCCTTGCCCAAGCTCATTCTCCCATTGTTGCCCCCAGTGCTAACCCCGGAGGTTCACCTCCAGCGACTTCTGTGAAGGAGGTTTTGGGGTATTTCGATGGAGAAATTGAGGGTGTCGTGGAAATACCTGATTTTGAGGCTAATTTCAAACAGAGCAGTACGGTTGTCAAAGTGGGAAAAGAGGATATTCAAATTCTCCGTGAAGGTGCGGTTCCAGCTTCTCAGATCCAAAAATGGACTACAATTCGCCTTTTATTTGTTTGTACGGGCAATACTTGCCGCAGCCCCATGGCGGCGGGATTTTGCCGAAAATATTTTGCGGATAATTTAGGCTGTCAGGTTGACGAATTGGAGCATTTCGGGTATATAATCGACTCGGCCGGGATTGCCGCATGTCAGGACGCTCCAGCCAGCCGCGATGCAGTTGAAGTCTGCCGGGCTCATGAGATTGATTTGAGTTTCCATCAAAGCCGCCAGCTGACTCTCATAGATATTGAACAGAGCGACGTGATTTTAACGATGAGCCGATACCATCGGGACAGTATTGTTCAGTCGTTTCCCACGGCCTTGGAGAAGTGTTTTATGTTAGATGAAGTGGCGGATATTATGGACCCGATGGGATCGGGGATCGATGTTTATCGAGATTGTTTTCAGCAAATATGTGACAATATTATCAAGAAGAAGAAAGAGATTTTATGAAAGTAGCCGTCGCTAATGACCATCGGGGACACGCGGCAATAGAGCAGATTAAGGCGATTATTTCGCAGTTGGGTCTTGAGTGTGTTGATTGCTCGACCCCGAGTGGCCAACCCGTGGATTATCCGGATACCGCTTATGTTGCTGCCAATACGGTTGCTGATAAAAAAGCGGACAGGGCTATTCTTGTCTGTGGAACAGGCATTGGGATGTCGATGGCGGCTAATAAAGTCAAGGGGATCCGTGCGGCGTTGTGTTATGATGAACTGGCCGCCAAACTTTCTCGTGAACATAACGATGCGAATGTCCTTTGCCTTTCTGGGGATCTAGTCGGTCCGACGATGGTTCGGAAGATCGTGGAAACATGGTTGACGACGGAGTTTGTGGCTGGACGCCATCTCAGGCGAGTCAAAAAGATTGAAGCCATCGAAAAGGGCAATGATCCACGAGAAATAACGACAAGCCAATAACCGTTTTTCTCAATCTAAGGCTTTTTCCGGTACGGTCTTGTTGAGTTGTGCCTTGATGGAGAGTCGTTCCGGTATTTCCTGTGGTGTCTCGGCTGTATATTGTGATGCAACTTCCTGAGCCTTGGCGCAGTTGGTACCGATATTCCTCAGTTTTTCATAGCGATCACTTACTAATTTATCCAGGTTGGTTCGCTTGAGTTGGGCCAGCGTTCTCGTAATATACTGTTCAACAGTGTAAACCGTATCGTGGATATTCCGATGGGCTCCTCCCAGTGGTTCGGGAATAACCGCATCCACCAAATTCAGTTTGAATAGATCCCTACCCGTTAATTTTAATGCTTCGGCGGCAACTGGGGCCTGTGTCCCGTCATGCCAGAGAATGGCCGCACACCCTTCGGGCGAGATAACGGAGTAATAAGAGTGTTCAAGAATGGCCACTTTGTCACCAATTCCGATTCCTAAAGCGCCGCCGGAACCGCCTTCACCAATGATAACACAGACGACAGGTGTGCGAAGTCGTGACATTTCCATCAGATTGACGGCAATGGCCTGAGCCTGTCCCCGTTCTTCAGCCCCAATGCCTGGATAGGCGCCCGGTGTATCGATAAGGGCCACGATTGGAATATTATATTTTTCCGCAAATTTCATTTTCGCCAAGGCTTTCCGGTATCCCTCTGGGTTGGGGCACCCGAAATTGCAGGCCACTTTTTCATTTATGTCCTTGCCCTTATTTTGCCCGATGACCATCACCTTCTGGTGGCCGATCTGCCCCAGAGCAGTAACGATCGCAGGGTCATCGCCAAAACAACGATCCCCGTGCATTTCGTGGAGATCTTTGAACATGAGACTTAAGTAATCACCCAAGATGGGGCGCTGTGGGTGGCGGGCAACCTGCACGGTCTGCCAAGGAGTAAGATTTGAGTAGATCTGCTTAAGCAGATCGGTCTGGCGAACCTGAAGCGTGCGAATTTGCTGCGCATTTTGGCCCTGCAGCGAGTTGGACCGATCCTGCTTTTTCAGGTCTTCAATCTGCTGGTCGATAGCGGCAACTTCTTCCTCAAAGGGGAGGTATTGCTTCATCTTATTGGCGGTCTCATTTTTTATTTCTTCAGCCATTTTTCACATATCAGGTAAAAGGGTATATAAAAAAACTGTTCGCTCATAGGCGAACCAGAATTTTCGTTTACGCTGCATTTTTGGCAGTCCACTAAGTTTGCGACTTTTATTTTAGCAATTTTCAGGAGCAAATAAAAGAAAAAAATTGACAGAAGCCCTTTCGCAGGGTACTTTTCTGTAGTGATCTGTGGATCAATGTTTCTTTGTAAGTGGCTTTAAATGCTCGAGTTAAAAAAAATAAGTGTAATTGGAATGGGGCTGTTGGGCTCCAGTGTGACGCTTTCAACTAAACGCGAGTTGACCCGAAGTCGTGTTGTCGGGTACAGCCACCGCGATTCAACGCGGCAAAAAGCACGCCAATATGGAGTTGCTCACGAAATCGCGGACACTTTAGAGCATGCGGTTGCTGGGGCAGATCTGGTGATTTTGGCGACCCCGATCCAGACATTTAATGACTATTTTAAACAGATGGCACCTCATCTCAAAGAGGGGTGTATCGTAACCGATGTCGGTTCGACGAAGACCTTGCCCCATCAATGGGCAGCGGCACACCTTCCCAAAGGGGTCTATGTCGGCTCGCACCCCATTGCGGGTTCGGAGAAACGGGGTGTCGAGTTTGCCCGTGATGACCTGTTGGTTAATGCCCGATGTATCCTTACCAGGATTCGTGGAACCCGTGCGGCGGCGATCAAAGTTTTAAGCGAATTTTGGTCGAAGTTAGGCTGTAATGTCGAGATGATGTCTCCGGCCAATCATGATCGCATTTTTGGCATGGTCAGCCATTTGCCGCATTTGACAGCTACGGCACTGGTCAACAGCGTCAGTCAGCAGAATATAAAGTTTGCCGGTCGGGGTTTTATTGACACGACTCGGGTCGCCTCGGGTCCGTCAAATGTGTGGACTGATATTTTAATGACCAATTCGGAGACCTGTGTCGAGGCCATCGAAAAATTGGTGGCTCAACTGCAGACCCTTCAGGATGCAATTTCCGCCGGTGACATGCAAAAAGTCAACAAGATACTGGCTCGAGCTGGCCAAAAAAGAGCAAAATTGATCCAGTATAAGATCGATCAGAAAGAATTGTTCTGATTCTTTATTGAGAAGGACACCGGTTTTGTGTAACATACCCCAAGCGCCCTGATCCGATGGTACGGAGACGGTTTATAAAGTGAAAAAGTTCAAAAAAGGATTGAATGTGAAGCAGTGGCGATTTGAAATTTCATCAAAAAAGGGTTTTCCTGATATCCACGGTGGTGATGTTCTGGAGGATATTCGCCAGTTAAATATATCTTCCGTTGAAGATGTTGTCTCGGAGAAAGTCTTTTTGATCGAGGCTGACTTTGGACAGGATTTTGCCGAGCGGGTTGGGCGTGAACTATTGGCCGATACGGTCTGTCAGGATTGGCATCTTGGCAAGAGCAGCGTTCCTGCCGGACCGATGCAGGCATCGCTGGTCGAGGTCCATCTTAAAAGTGGCGTGACGGATCCGGTGGCTGAATCAGTGAAGTCTGCCTTGGCGGATATGGGGGCACAGCAGGTGTCTTCTGTACGGACGGGACGCAAGTATGTCTTGCTGGGTAATGTTAGTGAGGATGAACTGCAGACCATCGCGCGGCGAATATTGGCCAATGATTGCATCGAAGATGTGATCTACGGAATGGATACAGACCCGCCGAGTCCGCATACCCAACCGTATCAAATGGAAGTGACCGAGATCCCGATTTGCGATTTATCTGACAAACAGCTTGTTGAACTTAGCAAGAAGATGGATATGTTTCTGAATCTCAAAGAGATGCGGACGATTCAGGAGGAGTATAAAAAGCTTGACCGTGAGCCGACGGATGTGGAACTGGAAACGCTTGCACAGACCTGGAGTGAGCACTGTGTGCATAAGACTCTCAAGAGCAGCGTAGATATGGACCACGATGGTGAAAAGGTTTACTTTGACAACCTGATCAAAGAAACGGTCTTTAAGGCAACGAAAGATTTGAACAAAGACTGGTGTATTTCGGTCTTTGAAGATAACGCCGGCGTGGTTGAGTTTGATGATGAGCACGCGGTGTGCTTCAAGGTCGAAACACATAACCATCCATCAGCGCTGGATCCTTACGGCGGGGCGGCAACGGGCATTGGCGGCGTGATCCGCGACCCGATGGGCACGGGCATGGGCGCTAAACCGGTGGCCAATACGGATATTTTCTGTTTTGCCCGGCCGGATATGAAACTGGAAGATGTGCCGAAAGGCGTTTTGCATCCTCGCCGCATTATGAAGGGCGTGGTCGCGGGTGTTCGTGATTATGGAAACCGGATGGGCATTCCGACGGTCAATGGAGCACTTTACTTCGATGATCGCTATCTGGCGAATCCGCTGGTTTTCTGTGGCAATGTGGGACTGATCCCGCGTGAAAAATGCTTTAAGAATGCTCAAGCGGGCAATCTGATTGTGGTCGTGGGCGGAAGAACCGGCCGCGACGGCATTCATGGTGCAACCTTCTCAAGCGGCGAGATGACCCATGAACACGAAGATATTTTCTCACATGCCGTGCAGATCGGTAATGCGATCACCGAAAAGAAGATGCTGGATACACTTCTTCAGACACGAGACGCAAACCTTTATGAGTCCATCACTGACTGTGGGGCGGGTGGTTTGAGCAGTGCGGTTGGCGAGATGGGCGAACAACTCGGCGTCGAGGTCGATCTGGAAAAAGTGCCGCTTAAATATGATGGTCTCTCTTATACGGAAATCTGGATCAGTGAGGCTCAAGAACGGATGGTCATTGCAGTCAAACCTGAAAACCTCGATGCGATCATGGAAGTTTTCGATGCGGAGGATGTCGAGGCCACCGTTATTGGCACATTTACCGGTGACAAGAAACTGACCCTTCGATATAAAGGCACACAGGTCGGTCAGTTGGATATGGGTTTTTTGCATGAGGGCATCTGCAAGTATGACCGTGTCGCGAAGTGGGAAACAAAAAAACTGTCCGAGCCGGTACTGGAACCAAAAGATAATTTCAATGATGATTTGCTGAAGATTCTTGGTTCGTATAATGTGGCTTCGAAGGAATGGGTGATTCGTCAGTACGACCACGAAGTGCAGGGGGGCAGTGTGATCAAACCGCTGATGGGGACTGAGAATGACGGTCCGATGGATGCGGCTGTGATTCGTCCCAAATATGACCACGACAAAGGCGTGGCGCTCAGTTGCGGCATGAATCCGTGTTATGGCGACATTGATCCATATTGGATGGCGCTGGCGGGGATTGATGAGGCGGTGCGAAATCTGGTGTGTGTCGGGGCCGATCCAGAGCGGATTGCGATTTTGGACAATTACTGCTGGGGCGATTGCACGCGACCGGAAACCCTCGGCGCGTTGGTGCGGGCCTCGCAGGCTTGTTATGACGGTGCGATGGCTTTTGGAACGCCGTTCATCTCTGGCAAGGATTCGCTCAATAATGAGTTTGTTTGCGATGACGGAACGCGCATTACGATTCCCTATACCCTGTTGATCAGTGCGATGGGGATAGTGGGGGATGTCAATCAATGTGTCACGATGGATGCCAAGCAACCGGGCAACCTGATCTTTGCAGTGGGACTGACCAAAAATGAACTGGGCGGTTCACATTACTATAAGGTTAACAATGAGCTTGGTGCGAATGTTCCCAAGATGGATATAGAAACATCGGTCGAGATTTCCCACCGGGTAGCTAAAGCCATTCAGCAGGGGATCGTTCGTTCCTGTCATGACTGTTCCGAGGGTGGTTTGGCTGTTGCGTTAGCAGAGATGGCTTTTGCCGGCGGGTTGGGAATCGAAGTGGACCTGAGGGGTTTAGCTGTCAGTGCCGATTGCATTAAAGCCGACATGATGCTGTTTAGTGAGTCGAACTCGCGGTATCTGGTTGAAATCCAGCCGGAAAACTTTGATGCATTTGCCAAATTGATGCTGAATCTTCCGTTCGGGCAGATTGGGGAGGTCATTGAGAATAAGAAACTGCTGATCCATGATGCTCAGCAAAAAAAAGTGATTGATGCGGACTTAGAAACATTGAAGCAGGCATGGCAAAAGCCATTGGCATGGTAAAAAAGGATTGAGAATCAATGGATAATGTTAAAGCAATTGTATTACGAGCGGCAGGGATCAACTGCGACATGGAAACCGAACACGCGTTGCAACTGGCCGGATCGCAGGTCGAACGAGTTCATATTAACCGTGTCATTGAAAATCCATCGATGCTGGAGGGATGCCAGATATTGGTCTTTCCGGGGGGGTTTAGCTATGGTGATGATGTGGCGGCAGGCAAGGTGCTGGCCAACCAGGTGGTGCATCATCTCAGCGATATCCTGCACAAGTTTGTAGAAGATGGCAAACTCGTGTTGGGCATCTGCAATGGTTTTCAGGTGATGATTAAGACCGGGATCGTGCCGGGACTGAATGGTTACGGAAAGTTGTCTCTAACAGACCAAAGAGTGACTTTGACAGACAATGATTGCGGCAAGTTTGAGGATCGCTGGGTCTATCTAAAGCCCGGTACAGACCGCTGTGTATTTATCAATCCGGATCAGCAAATTTATCTGCCGATCGCGCACGGCGAAGGGAAGATCGTCTGTGACACCGATCAGACACTGGAAACGATCAAAAAAGATGGCTATGTCGCATTTCGATATGTTGATGCGGACGGTAATGAAGGTGGCTTTCCCATCAATCCCAATGGTTCGCAGGATTCGATTGCGGCCTTGACCGATTCGACCGGCCGTGCGATGGGCCTGATGCCGCACCCGGAACGGTTTGTCCGCTGGACGCAGCACCCTCATTGGACGCGTTTAAAAGAGCGCCAGGGTTTTGCGGATGGAATGACGATTTTTACCAACGCTGTCGATTATGTAAAAAGAAACTTCTGATAAAGAGTACGAATAATGATTTTTGTGAATGAAAATTTTTCGAAATTGAAAGCGGGTTATTTGTTTCCCGAAATCGGGCGACGCGTCAATGCTTTTGCGAAGGCCAATCCAGATGCTTCTATCATCAAGTTGGGGATTGGTGATGTGACTGAACCGCTGGCCCCGGCAGTAACGGACGCAATGCATAAAGCTGTCGATGAAATGGCAACCCATCAGGGGTTACACGGCTATGGTCCCGAACAGGGCTATGCGTTCTTGAGGGAAGCGATTGTCGAAAATGACTATAAACCGCGAAATATTCAGGTTGATGCCGATGAGATTTTCGTTAGCGATGGTGCCAAATGTGATACCGGCAATATGCAGGAAATCTTTGGGATTGATAATGTGGTGGCTGTAACCGATCCGGTCTATCCCGTCTATGTCGATACGAATGTGATGGCCGGTCGCACGGGCGAAGGTGATGACTCGGGCCGGTATGAGAAAATTGTCTATATGCCGTGTACGACGGAGAACAATTTTGTCCCGGAACTGCCGTCCGAACCGGTAGACATGATCTATCTTTGCTATCCCAATAACCCGACGGGGGCGGTCGCGACAAAAGCCCAACTTAAAAAATGGGTTGATTACGCGGTAGAGAATAAGGCGATTATTCTGTTTGATGCAGCGTATGAAGCTTTTATCCGGGGTGACAGCATTCCGCATTCGATCTATGAGATCGAGGGCGCTCGCCAGGTTGCCATCGAGTTTCGCAGTTTCTCCAAGACGGCCGGCTTTACCGGTGTTCGCTGTGGTTTTACAGTTGTGCCCAAAGAACTGGTTGCGTATACAAAGAGGGGGTTGGCGGTCGAATTGCATCGGATTTGGAGTCGCCGTCACTGTACAAAATTTAACGGCGTCAGCTATATTACACAAAAGGGAGCCGAAGCGGTTTACAGTCCGGAGGGCAAGCGGCAGATTCAAAAGACAATCGATTTGTATATGTCCAATGCCGATATGATGCGGGAGGCGTTGACCCAGCAGGGCTATGTCGTCTATGGCGGTGAGCACGCTCCCTATATCTGGGTGCATACCCCGAAAGGCGTGGACTCATGGGCATTTTTTGACCTGTTGATAAATAAGGCCAATGTCGTGGGCACGCCGGGTGCGGGTTTTGGTGCTGCGGGTGAGGGCTATTTTCGCTTGAGCGCATTCAACGATCCGGATAAAGTCAAAGAAGCGATGGATCGCATTTCTAAAATATAAAGCAGGGTGGGCCGTGCCCACACGGAGTCTATGAACGAGCATACGGCCTATATCGGATTGGGCAGCAATCTTGGGGATAAGCCCGAGAATCTCCAAAATGCGATATCTGAACTTGAGGCGTCTGCGGACACACTGGCGATCGAATCCAGCTCTTTTTATAACACAAAGCCGATGGGCCAAACCGATCAACCGGTTTTTCTCAATGCAGTTGTTAAGCTGAAAACATCCTTGATGTGCCGGTCTTTGTTTGATCAGATTCTGAAGATTGAACAGACCCTGGGTCGCCAGCGAAGCGAACACTGGGGCCCTCGAACGATCGATCTGGATTTACTGCTGTATGATGATGTGGTTATCGCTGAGCCTGATTTAACTATTCCTCATCCACAACTCCACCTGAGGAGTTTCGTCCTGAAGGGGATGTGTGAGTTGGACGCATCCAAGAACCATCCACTCTTGGATCGCTCCATGAAATGCTTGTATGGCCGACTCAATGGCAAAGATTTTTACCTTGATACAAATAAGCCACAGCTTGTTTCCATTGCCGGAAATATCGGTGTAGGCAAGACCACGCTTGCAACCGGACTGGCTGATCGATTGAACGCCAAATTCATTTCCGAAAAATATGATGACAACCCTTTCCTGCCGAAAGTGTATGCGGGAAAAACGGAATTGGCGCTGGATTCAGAGTTCTTCTTTTTATCCAGCAGCGCTTCACAGCTTCGCAGTGATCGATTGTTACCACTGGATCCTTATGTCAGTGATTATGTATTCGACAAGGCGTTAATATATGCTTCGAGTTGGCTGCGTGAAAACGATCTTGAGGTCTATCGAAAACATTATACAGCCGTCAACGAAGGTGTTGCGGTACCAATTCTGGTGATTTATATGCAGGATAGCGTGGAAAATTGTATGGAGCGTATTCATCAGCGAAATCGACCTTATGAGCAGCAGATTGAAATGCCGTTTTTGGAACATCTTGCCCATGGCTATGATACATTGTATACTGATTATGCGGTTTGTCCGGTGTTGCGGATTACTCCGGATCGGTGCCGAACGGCCGAACAGGTCGATCGAATCGCCAAAGAAGTCAGCTATTATCTCGCGGAAGCAGCCGAATAAATGGAAGTCGTTTATACAATCAAAGATGTTCACCACACCCTGAGGAAGATACGCAGGGTGGGTAAAAAAATCGGCCTTGTACCGACGATGGGAGCGCTCCATGCTGGGCACGGCTCGTTGATAGAGGCGGCTGTTAAGGGGTGCGATTATGTTGTGGTGACGATCTTTGTCAATCCGACGCAGTTTGGTTCTGGCGAGGATTTGGAGAAATACCCCCGGACGCTTGAAACAGATACGGCCTTTTGTAAAGACCTTGGAGTTGACTTGGTCTTTGCACCGTCTGCGGATGAAATGTATCCCCAAGAACAGCTGACTTGGGTCGAGGTCGAAAAGCTCACTGAGGGTCTTTGCGGAGCCAACCGGCCCCGACACTT
>CALKKA010000194.1 GCA_937995495.1 uncultured Phycisphaerae bacterium | reverse complement strand
CTGCGGCGAATCGAGGGGCAGGTTCGCGGCGTTCAACGGATGGTGGACGAGAAGCAGTACTGCATCGATATCTTGAACCAGATTGCTGCCGTCAAAGGGGCACTGGGAACCGTTGAAAAGCGCATTCTAGAACGGCACTTCCAGCACTGTGTCAAGAATGCCATGAGTAGCCAATCCGAAACGGACACTTCCGAGAAGATCAGTGAGATCATGGACCTCATCAATAAAAGGATTTCTTAAGATGATAATTTCAGGTTTGCAAATTCAGGCCTTTCATGTCACTATAATTCATAGCCATAGAATGGGAAAAATACAATCCGCACATTCCTGGGAAAGAGTCAGATCATGAAGCATCTTATGGTTACTTTTATGATGGCTGTCATTGTCGGATCTGTGATAGGACAATCGGAGTTTGCCGACCCCAACACTCCTGTGACGCTTCCGGAGTATCTTCGCGTTGCCGCGGAGAATAACGCCGGTCTCAAAAGCAGTTTCCATCGATGGCAGATGGCTGCAGCACAGGTTCCGCAGGCCAAGGCTCTGGATGATCCGCGTTTCACTTACGGCTATTTCATCGAAGAGATCGAAACACGCACAGGTCCACAGAAGCAGCGCTTCGGGCTTTCGCAAAAGTTTCCCTGGTTCGGCAAGATCGATGCTCGTACCGATGCGGTTGCCGCTGCGGCAAAGGCTGCTTACAAACGCTATGAAGCCGATAAGCTGGCACTGTTTGGCCAAGTCAAAAGGGCTTTTTACGAGTATGCCTATTTATACGAGGCCATTGATATCGCACGGCAGAATCTGGAACTTCTGAAGCATTTTGAACAGGTTGCCCAGGCCCGTTACCGTGCCGCCGCTGCGGAGCATCCCGATATCATCCGTGCCCAGATCGAGTTGGCGTTGATGGAAGATCATCTAAAGGGACTTGAAAATATGCTTGCCCCGGTCACATCGGAAGTCAATGCGTTGCTGAATCGTCAAGTGGATATACAACTTGACCGGCCGCAACGCTCCGAATCGGTTCTGGCAGATGTGGATGAGACGCAGATTGTCACATTGATCGCGGAGCGAAATCCCCAGATTGCAGCACTGCGTGATGAGATCACCGCGGCGCGCAGCCGTCTTCATCTGGCGGATAAGCGGTATCAACCGGATATCACACTGGGGGTAGATTGGATACAGACGGATGATGCGCGAATGGATGGTGTATCGGGTTCCGGTCGAGATCCGATCATCGCGATGGTCTCGGTCACCATTCCGCTGTGGGGTGAGAGTAACAATGCGGGCAAACAGCAGGCGCAGGCATCGATGCGGGCGGCCAGGCAAAAGAAAGAACAGACGCAGCTTGATCTCTCGGCTCGGGCGGCGAATGTGTTGTATCGGATCAAGGAAAGCAATCGTAAGGCAGTGCTGTATGAGAGCACGCTGATTCCAAAGGCGCGGGAGATGGTTGAGGTGTCCGAGTCGTCCTATCGAGCGGGCGGTATTGATTTTTTGAATCTCATTGACGCTCAGCGAAAACTGCTGACATTTGAAGTCACTTACCAGCGGATTCTTACGGATCATTTTCAGGCATTGGCACAGTTGGAAATTTTGACCGGCGGCCAGATGCCGCTTAAATAGAGGTTGTGATTATGAAAAAACGATTTGGAATAACCAAATGGAAAGCCATCTTATTGATCGTTGGGGCGGTTGTACTCTTTGCAGCCGGTTATATGTTGCGCGAATTTCGGAACGATAAGCAGTCTGCTGTTCTCGAAGGTCCTAAAACTATGTGGACCTGTTCGATGCATCCGCAGATAAGGGAAGATAAACCCGGCAAGTGCCGACTCTGCGAAATGGACTTGATTCCGCTGGTTTCGGATGCCGGTCCAGGCGAAGGGCGGATAATCTCTTTTTCCCAAGCAGCGATCAAACTCATGGAGATCCAAACAAGCGTTGTCAATCGCAGGGAACTTTCGCATCGAGTGCGACTGGTCGGCAAGATCGCTCTGGATGAAACACGCACCAAGACGATCACCGCCTGGGTTCCCGGACGCATCGACCGGCTGTTTGTGGATTACACCGGAATCACCGTGCGGCCCGGCGATCATATGGTTGAGGTATACAGTCCTGAGTTGATCACGGCTCAGGCAGAGTTTTTACAGTCACTTAAATCTGCCAAAGGGTTGGACGGGTCATCGCAACTGGTGGCCAACTCGATCCGGCAGACGGTGCAGGCGGTACGGGAAAAGCTGGCGCTTCTGGGACTGACCGAACAGCAGATCATTGATATTGAGAAGGCGGGCAAACCGCTGGATCGCCTCACGATCTATGCCCCGATCGGCGGCGTTGTGATCGATAAAAAGGCGACCGAGGGGGCGTATGTGAAAACGGGTACGCCCATCTATACAATTGCCGATATGTCGAAGCTGTGGGTGTTGCTGGATGCATACGAGTCGGATCTGGCATGGATTCAATATGGTCAATCCATCGAGTTCAGTACACCCTCGCTTCCGGGCGAGGTCTTTGCGGGTCGGATCAGTTTTATCAGCCCGGTCTTAAACGACCGTACACGCAGTGTCAAGGTTCGTGCTGTAGTGCACAATCAACAGGGTATGCTTAAACCCAATATGCTGGTGTCAGCTTTTGTGAAGACCCCGGTGACCGAGCAGGGACCTGCGATGGCGACCGATCTTGTGGGCAAGTGGATCTGTCCTATGCACGGCGAGATCGTTAAAGACGCTGCGGGCTTGTGTGATATCTGCGGTATGGACTTGGTCGCTGCCGAAACGCTCGGATTGACGAAAGAGACCGATTCGATACTGCCATTGACGGTGCCCGCTTCGGCGGCTCTGATCACCGGCAGGGCGTTGGATAAAGCTGTGGTGTATGTGCAGGTTGAAGGGGCGGAGAAGCCGACCTTTGTGGGTAAAGAGGTGACGCTGGGGCCGCGTGCGGGCGACTATTATATCGTGCGTTCTGGCCTGATGGCCGGCGAGCGCGTGGTGAGCAACGGCAACTTCAAGATCGACTCTGAGATGCAGATCCAGGCCAAGCCCAGCATGATGACCTCACCGGTTGACGTGCCGGAAGAACGGTCCCAAGTGATGCCCGGTGAGCAGACGCTCTGCCCGGTCATGGGCAATCCGATCAATAAAGATGTGTTTGTCGAATACAAGGGAAAGAAAGTTTATTTCTGCTGCGCCGGGTGTGATGATGTCTTTCTAAAAGAACCTGAAAAATACCTTCCCAAACTGCCGCAGTTTCAGGAGATGAAAAAAGAAGATGAACATGCGGGACATAATCATTGACAATAAAAACAGATAAAAGGAGCAACCATGAAAATAAGACTTTTGATGATCAGTTTGAGCATTCTAATATTGGGAATGGCAATTTATTCGGCCGGCTGTGAAAAGAAGGTCGATGCACCGGTTCAGGAATCGACAGCCAAGGCCTGCCCGGCCGATTGCATGAAGCCGTGTTGTGTTGCCGAAACGGTGTGGACGTGTACGATGCATCCACAGATTCTGGAAGAAAAGGCGGGTAAATGTAGTATGTGTGCGATGAACTTGATTCCGGTGGAGCCGGATGCCGACAAAGTTTCAGAGATGGCTTCTGAGCAGACACTCTGCCCGGTTATGGGCAATCCGATCAACAAGGAAGTCTTCATCGAATACAAAGGCAAAAAGGTGTATTTCTGTTGCCCGGGATGTGACGAGAAGTTTACTGCGGATCCAGAAAAATATCTCGGGAAACTG
>CALKKA010000193.1 GCA_937995495.1 uncultured Phycisphaerae bacterium | reverse complement strand
ATGTCATCGGGAATACTGGCCTGGGCATACAGGTTCCGGGTCGAGTTGTGGACGGTTAACTGTCCATTGTTAAAATAAAGACTCTTTTTGGTCTCACCATCAAAACTGCTGATAAGCATTGCCCCGGGCCGGTTGATCGATACAAGTACTTCTTCAGAGTTTGAAACCATTAAACCGCCGCCAAGCCTGGCGTCGGTTAATGTGACACCTTTGATGATGACCTGATCAAGAGATGACTTATGTGCGGCCATCTGTTTCAGGACTTCAACCGCCCTGGCATCCTGCTTAACGCCGCCTGCCTGTGCGACAACTGCGTTGCAGCACAGCAATATGGCCAGCACAACAAGATGTAATTTATGTCTGTTAATCAATTTGTTCTCCACTATCCAGTTTGAAAAAAGGAATCCTTGCTGTAACTCTACGATACTATCTGTCTACGGTGGTAAAAGTATGCGTAACACGGTTCTCTGAAGATATCAGATATTCATCAATTTTCATAATGGGGCTTTAAGATGGGGCTGGGAATCGCCCGGTCGTATCAGGTAGTGACGTCGTTGAATTTATTCTCGATCTGGTGTGCCAGTAAAAAGCTGTCTCTGGCATTCATCAATGACCACTTTTTACCTGCAAATGATTCGGCTTTACGTCGGCTGTTCCAGTGTTTAACCCAGTCCGGGTCAAAAGCATCCCACTTAACCGCCGCCATGGTCTTGCCCAATTGCTCTTGCGCTGCTCATTTCAAATCCTCACCAGGGCTATCGACAAGGAAATTCACGCGCTGAGCGCTATCCGGTGGCGAAAATTTGAACGTGGCATCTGACAACTCGAGTAAGTGGCCATCTTTCTGCAGTACCTCATACCCGGTATCGCTAAGCAAAGTAAAAACCGGCGCAGCAGAAATAAAATCCGTCATGCGCGCCAGGATTTCCGAAGCATCTTTGGAGAGCGCCGGTCCGCCTGCTGGCGCCGGTGCACTGATTTCTGGTGCGCCTGCTGGTAATTTGCACGGCACTATCAATATCAGGATGAGGAAAGCAAGTTGTCTCACAGCACGCCCTCAGAAATCTTCGGCTCAGTCAGAAAAACCACCGGAATCCTACCTCAAAGGAAAAGTCACGGTCTATCTCTTCAGAATTACCAATTCCCCAGCCCGGTTTGATATAACCGATTCTGCCCGGGGCAAACATCTTGCCAAATTCAAGCCCGATCCATGAGGAATAATCGTCTGTTTCGAAATCGTAGATTGGCTGAAATTCCGGCATTACATACAGTCCTCCATACCAGGGGCCCGGTCGCGAGAGTGGCTGCATGTAAAACCATCGTCCGACATACCGCGACGTATCCGGGGCATCGGCTTCCTTGTAAACATCAAAATAGTAAAGATGCAACATGGCAATAAATCCGTGTAGCGGCATGTCCCATACAAACCCAACTATCGGTGCGAATAACAATGCATTACCACCTAACAAATCATCGGTGGCTGTGGGAAAAAGGAAATCCGTACCCAACATCACTGAACCGCTCTTTTTGCCTCCTTCACCATAGGTCCAGTCTCCGAATTCAGGCCTCCAGAGAAATTTCAAATCGATGTCGCCCATGCCCACCTTATCGGTTCCGGAAGGGACGCCGGGAATATCGCTAAAATCATTTTTCATGGCAAGTGGGGCTTCATAAAACATACCAACCCTATCATTGAAGCGCATCGTTCCAAATGCAGTCAGGGTTTGCTGTTTCAAGCCATTTTCCAGTTCTGTATAACGATAAAAAGGCGTCCACTTGTTTGAGAAGACACGTGGATCGTTACCAGTTGCATCTTGCTTGGCAACCTTTAAAACTGTGGCTTTCCTGGCTGCCTTTTTCAGGTTTTTATATTTTTCCAGGTCCAGTTCTGAGAACTCCTTCTCTAACTCAGTATCTGAGAGTTCCTCTTCTTGAGATACACCCTGGGAATTCTGAGCGTCCTGTGCAGCTGCCAGCGGCAACCCAAAGAAAGTGGTTAGAACAAATAAAAAGGTGAAGCTGTTAAGCACTATGAATCTGGATGAAAATTTCATAACGACGTCCCGTGGTTCTATTTCAGGTACGTCAAGTACTGCAAATTGCGTGCCAGTGGTTTTGAAATTGAGTTATCACATTGATATAGAAGGAATATAACAGGAATATTCACGATTATGCCAAAGACCTCTTTCTCGTACAGCCGAAATATCGGCACTAACCAGCCATTATTTCGGCAAAATGAACCACTACGACCAAATGCCGTTGGATGGTTTATTGATTGAGATGACCCATCGTCACCAACCAGATATTCAGGCTGTTGGCCGTTTGATGCCGAGTCTTTTCATTCGTGACTGCAATGTGGTTCGCTTGAGACCGAGATACTCGGCTGCGCCGTTCTTTCCAAGGATTTTCCAATCGCACGCCTCCAGAACCATTTTGATGTGTGCCCGCTCAACTTCCTCCATGGTCTCATTGGTCCTTTTACGGGACTGAGATGGAGTATGTGTGTGGCCTGTGCTGCTTGGAAACCCGCTGTCCAGTTTGAGCACCGTACCCGGAGAGAGGATCATCGCCCTTTCGATGATGTTTCTAAGTTCCCTGATATTACCCGGCCAGTCATAGGATGTCAGGGTATCCATTGCTGGTGCAGAGACTTCATCGAAGGTCTTCCCGAGCCGATGTTGCAACTCAGAAATGAAGAACCAAACAAGTAAAGGGATGTCCCCGCGGCGCTCACGAAGCGGGGGGATTCGAATTGGAAAGACACTCAATCGATAGTACAAGTCAGCGCGGAATTCACCTTTTTCGATTAGCTCGTCCAGATTCCGATTGGTCGCCGCAATGACCCGCACATCTGCGGTCTTTGTTGTTGATGATCCAACCCGTTCGAACTCTTGGTCTTGCAGAACTCTCAACATCTTGGCCTGGAGTTCAGTAGGCATATCACCAATTTCGTCAAGAAAAATTGTACCACCGTCAGCCAATTCGAAACGCCCGATCTTTCGATTAATTGCGCCTGTGAATGCACCTTTTTCATGTCCGAAAAGCTCGCTTTCAATTAATGCAGACGGCAGTGCCGCACAGTTCACGGTGATCAGTGGGTGGTCACTGCGTCGACTCTGCTCGTGAATTCGACGGGCAATGAGACCCTTGCCGGTTCCAGTTTCACCCAGCAGCAGTACCGTCGAGTCTGTGTGTGCAACCTGTTCCGCCTGCAAAATAGTAGTTTGAAAGACATGGCTTTTCCCGACGATCTCATTTTCGGAATACAGTTCCACGACGTCTTGTCGTAATGTTTCATTCTCTGCCAGCAGCCGGTCTTTAAGATCC
>CALKKA010000192.1 GCA_937995495.1 uncultured Phycisphaerae bacterium | reverse complement strand
TCTTCGCCGATCTCAAATTCTCTGTCGGTTCCGGTGCACTGTCCGAGTGTTTTTTTAATTTCCCAATCTGCCATTGTCTGTGCTTTTTCTTATCGATCTAATTGTTCAGTTTCAAATGTCAGCCATGGTTCCAACGCAGCGGCGGTCTTTGGCCCAATCCCACGAATATTCTCCAAATCACGCGCCGAGAGAAAAACGGGCTCATCTGGCTTTTGGTTTTGACGATAATGAATGATATCCATCGCCCGTGCCTTGCCAATGCCCGGAAGACGGACCAAACTTGCCATCGAAGCCGTATTCGGATTAATGCGTTGCGGTGACGCTTCCAGCGGCGGCGGTCGGTTCGTCCAATACATTGACACCAGTATGACCATCAAGCCCAATAAGGCGAATCCTGCCACCAGTATACAACCCCGCGTCCACAGCGTTATCTTCTGCGACGGGTTCAAACGGCTTGATATATCAGACCGGATCATTTATGATAAACCGCTCTTAGTGTTTTAGGATGCTCCGCTGGAACTTTGCAACGACCAGAAAAGCTTTCTTCGGTGACAACTTCTCTGTCAGCAACCCGCAACTTTGCATCGGAGAATCGCAATGATCCGCAAGGCATGAATAAGTTACCGTGTTGACATAGGGGCGGGCCAGCGACAGTTTATAAAACTCTTCGAGCCAGGTGGCCTGCAGATCCTGATCCCACTCTTTCCGCCAACTTCCAGCTTTTTGCTGTGCTCGGCCATCCTCGCCATGCGCATCCGGAATCGAAACCCCGGTTACATGGACCGGTTTGGGAGCGGCGGCAAAACAATCCAACCGGGACGATATCTGCATCATATCCCGTATATGCTTGCCGGGTTCATCCTTTCCAAAATGGAATTGCAGACCAAACGCATCGAAGCTGATACCGCTCTGGATGACCATATCCACATACACCAACGGCGGTACGGTCGTCTTGTCGTAGGCATAGTATTCACCCCAGGGGTACACAATTTCAACGATCTTACGGCTTTTGGCGTCAGCTGATTTGGCTGCCAGACACGCAGTGCGGGTCATTTCAATGACCTGTTCAAAATTAAATCCGAAGCAGTTCATCGCGTTCATACCACTGATGGTACGCCAAACATGAATAAACTTTTTATATCGGGATACGATCTGGGAAATGAATTCGTAAGCGTACTCCCTGATTTTTTCATAATCGGGCTTTTTATCCAAAAGCCACTGAGGAATATGATCCGGCGAAAAGTTCAACAGCGGACCAGCACATAATGCCAAACGCCGACCAGCCAAGGACTGGACGCATTTATCCAGCAATTCAAAATCATACTCGCCCTTCTCCGTTTCGATCTGGGCCCAATTGACCGGGATCGTGATGAAGCCGAACATTTCCAGGAGCCATTTACGGTACTTTTCATCACCGATCAATGCAGGGTTTATCTCACAGCCCAACGTGTGCCGCCCGAGGCCTTTGTTGCGAAACCGCGCCGCCAGGAACTGCTCGGCATGTTTTGCGGCAAGTTTCTCGGAAAACTCCACACCCTTTTTTAGCGCCTGGTCCGCAAAAACCGAAGCCTCCCCTGGTGATGAGATGTTTTGGAGAGCTTCAATGAACAGGTTCTGGACCTCTTGGGCCATCGCATCCAGTTCATCGCTCTGATCGAATAGTGCCCAGTCTTCGCGTTTCAATGTAATCTGCATTAAGCGGGCACGAGCCAGTTCCAGATTCAGGTTATACGGTTCCTCTCGCTCAGGCAGACGGGTCGTATTCAGCAATAGCTGACCGTTCCCTTCAATTGGCCATAAAAGTGAGAGCCCTGCCGAATCACGCGATTTCTTCTGACACTCCAAGACCCCATTTTCGAATGCGATTTTATCAACACGCCGCAATGGGATCATGTCCGCGCCGAAGAGGTATGCCCCGGCGAGCGACAGGGACTTTAGCGGCTTTCCATTTTTAAATAACTGAAATTCCAAATGAACCCCTCAATGAACTTATGGGTCTATTCTTTGTATACGATTACACGGGGTGATTATAGCAGGCGGAGTGACAATTGTAAAACAATCTTTGGGATGTTTTGCGCAGCGGGAGCCCGGCCTCGGAAAAATCTAAGATTTTGTCGCAAAGGATGTTAGCCGGAGCAAAGTACGGCAGAGTTCTGACTCAGGCCGGAAAGTTGCTGGTGGTGCAGCCGATTATTTTTTTCGATCAACTGGCAGATCAACTGGACCTGAGCCAAAAGAAGCTCGAACAGGTCCATATTGGCCTGGACGGTTTCACTGCGGTATCCCGGCAAAAAGATGAGAAAGCGGCCACAATGAGTCTTTTCCGTAGCCAGTTGTGTACCGATGATGCAACCGCCCTCGACTTGAAATACGCACGGATCGTAGCCATCATCAATCTGGCCGCAAATTGCAGACAGAATATCGGCACGCTCGTTCAAAAACGCAACACGGCTGGGATGATTGGCATTAATTTCACCCTGCTCGTTAACGAGCATCAGGACAAGGCCTTCCAACTCGGTCATATCAAATAAATGACCTTTTAACTGTTCCGTCAACGTGTCTACCCCAGACAACAATGATTTATAAAGTTCGTCCATGATTTTATCCTTTCGAAAAATTTGCCTCTTTGTCAATGCCAAGTTGTGTCAACCTCGACGGATGCATTTTCGGCTAAAAAGGATGCCGGCTTAGCGAGCGAAAAAGAAAATGGGAGAAAATCGGCAGAACAAGCATCTATCGGAAGGACGATAGTAAGGTTATCGGACGGTTTTTGAAAAAGCAAACTTCTGGTCGGTCAGGAACACTTCTTTTCGGAAATTGGAGCTTTTTCACGGTCCCGATACCTGATCATGTGGATGCAGTTACCGCGGCTGTTATATTCGACCACATCCATATAGGATTGGATCAGCAGAACACCGCGACCGCAGGACCGGTATAGATTGCCATTACAGCGCGGGTCCGGGACACCATTGGGGTCGAAACCAAAACCCTCATCTGTAATCGAAATATCGAATTTCTCAGGAGTGATCAGGCATTCCGCTAAAATCTTTTTATGGGGGTCACCGTGGTTGCCATGTTTGATGGCGTTGATAAACGCTTCCTCAAGCGATAGGTGGACAGCAAAGATCATGTCCTCCTCAAATTCATTGTCCTCAAGCGTCTTAAGCACCTCGGAAGAAACCTTTTTAACCTCTGCCTCAGTGCTTTTGAGTTGCCAGGACTTATGCAGAATGTGTTTCGCCTCGGTCAACGAAAGTGACCCTTTCAAACAGGATATGCTTTGTGGTTACTTTTTTAGACCTATCATTGCGTCGTCAACACTGGTCATGATTTCGAATATCTTGTCCAGACGAGTAATCCGAAAAACATCCAGGATTTTCGGACCGATCGAACACAAGCGAAGCGTGCCATCGGTTTCGTACACCTTTTTGCTGACGCGGATCAGCAGTCCCAAAACCGAACTGGTCAGGAACTTAACATTTGAGAAATCAATGATTAATTGGATTTGAGGCGTCTGTTCGATCAGTGGAAGAAACGATCCTTCCAGACCTTGCAGTTGATCCTCATCCAGTATTTTTTCATCGGTCAAAGTGGCGATAACCACCTGTCCGCGAAATTCCAAGCTTAGATTAGGATTTATTTTATCCACTTTGTTCTCCCGATTCAGATTAACCGCAGAATAGTAGGCCATCTCAAAGAACTTGTCAAGAACTTTGCAAAAAGCGCCTAAGCGTGCCCAGAGGGAATAAAAGAACTTAAATGCTCAGGAGGACCGGCAAATCCGGCCCGATATCGAATCGTTTGTCCCTGCTGAGGACTTTGGCGCCCTGCTCTGTTACCAGGACATCATCTTCCAGGCGGATGCCCATCTTACCCGGCAGATAAATCCCCGGCTCAACCGTTACCACATATCCGGATTTTAGCACCGTCTTTTTATTCATCCCGCTTAAAACCGGCGCCTCGTGTACTTCCAAACCGATTCCATGGCCGGTACCATGGCCGAACACCGGGAAATCTGCCAAGGCGATCACTCCCCGGGCCGCCGCATCCACAAGGCAAGCTTCAACGCCTGCCTTGATCGTCGTCATTGCCTGTAACTTTGATTTAGCAACCGTTTCATAGGCCTTTCTAAAATAAGGCATCACCTTGCCAACAGCAAAACACCGTGTGATATCACTGGTGTATCCCTGATAGTTCGCGCCAAAGTCCAGCAGAATCGTATCGATCTTTTTGAGTTTACGACCCACCGGCTGGTGATGGTTTCGGGATCCGTTCGGGCCAAAGGCAACAATCGTTTCAAAACCGACTTTCGCACCAAAGTCGCTGAGTTTGTATTCATACAGTGCCGCAAGCTGTCGCTCGGTCATGCCAACCTTCAATTGCTCCAGCGCCCAGTCCATGGCATCAAACGCAATTCGACTCGCCTTGCGAATAAGTTTGATCTCACCTTCGGTCTTGACGACCCGCACGGCCTCCACAATCTTGCTGGCGGGTTTGACTTTGGCCGAAAGTATTTTACTAATCCCCTTCAACAGTGCCACCGAAGAGCTGTCTTCGACTCCCAGAGTGGTAATACCCTTGAGCCTAGAAAGAATCTTTTCGGCTTCTTTTGCCAGCCCACCTTTTCGCTCGACAATCCGGCAGTTAACGCACTCACCCTGAGCCTGTTCGGTGTACCGGCTGTCGGTGATGAGCACAACACTCCGGGGGAGCACCAACGCCCAACTGTCATGACCGGAAAAGCCCGTCAGATATCGCACATTCTCAAGACCGGTTACGATCAATCCATCAACTCCGCGTTCTTTACATCCAACCCGTACGGCTTTGGCCCGACGGGTGTATTCTTTTTTCTGGAGGTTCATTGATCAACTCTTTCATTCGAATAAGTATCAGCAAACGGATTTTAGCGGGTAGAACGGAAAATGCAAAAGCAAAAAGGATGCACTACAATTAGAAACGCCGGTGTCGGATGATGGAAGCCAGCAGCCAGGCACCCATTGCCGCCGCCGTTAAGTATCCGATGATGCCCAGCGTTTGTAAACTAACGATCCCCAGAACATCACCAGTCTGCGGAACCAGCAAACTTGACGCAATCAACAGCGCCGCAATGATAACCGCGAATGATATGCGGTTAGAGCTGTTGTCCAGCGTCTGCTCCAGTTCTTCCAGATGATCGTGATAGACATGAATCTTAAAATTACCTCGCCGAAATTTACTGATGATCGCCGCAGCATCCTCTGGAAATCGTGCGGCCAGTTCACCGGCGCCTCGGGTGGCCTTGCGCATCTGGCGAAACAGATTTTCCGGGCTGATCTGTTCAAATGAAAACTTGCGTGCATAGGGTTTCAGGTGATCGATAATCTGAAACTCCGTATCCAGATCCGTCGCGAATGCCTCGATCGTCATCAAGCTCTTAAGCATCAGCGTAAAATCACGCGGTGGCGTGATGTGGTGCCCGCGGATGACATCAAAAGTCCGACTCAGCGCCTCACCAAAGGGAATATCCTTAAGCGGCAGGCCCGTATAATCGCTTAGGATCTCTTCGATATCGCGGGTCAGCTCAGCCAAGTCCGTCGCGTCAGCCAGCGTTTCGGCCCTTTCAAGCCCGTGGACGATCTTGGTCGCATCTCCATCGACAATCGACAGCACGATATACTGCAGCAACATCCGGTCCTGCACAGCCAGTCGCCCCACCTGTCCAAAATCCAGTGGAGAGAGAATATTGTCGGGCAAAATCAAAAAGTTTCCCGGATGCGGATCCGTGTGAAAGAAGCCATGATCAAAGACCTGCTTGAGGACAAAGTCGGCTCCGCGAGAGGCAACGGTCTTCGGCGCCAGTCCGGCATTTTCCAATTGCTCGATATTGCTGGGTTTGATCCCATCGATAAACTCCATGGTCAAAATGCCCTCGGATGAATATGCCTCAAAGACCTCCGGCACATGAATCGTCAAATCGGATTCGAAATTACGAATGAAACGTTGCTGGTTGCGCCGCTCATTGGCGAAATCCACCTCTTTCGTAACCGCCTGGCTAAACTCGTTGACCATGCGTACAGGATCGATGGTGCTGTCTCTGCCCAATCGCATTTTCACCAGCGCCGCAAGATCGTGAAGCATCTCCATTTCTGTATGGATGGTTTTAACGATGCCCGGACGGCGGATCTTGAGGACTACCTCGCGACCCTCTTTGGTGCGGGCACGGTGCACTTGGGCAATACTCGCCGCCGCCAAGGGGACAGAGTCAAAGCTTTCAAATATCTCCTCTGGAAACGCCCCCAACTGCAACTTAACGGTATCACGGATGCGTTTGTACTTTTCCGGCGCGACACGGTCCTGCAATCGCTCCAGCTCGCTGACATACTCAGATGGTATCAAGTCCGGCCGTGTACTGAGCATCTGTCCCAATTTGACAAAAGTCGGCCCCAATTCCTCTGCCGCCAGCCGCACCCGCTTAGGCAGCGAAGTCTGAGCGAGATTCTCCATCCGTGATGTCGGCAGGCCCCTTGAACCCAGACCGATCTTGAGGCGCCGGGCAAAGACACCGGCCACCTCTTCAAAACCGTACTTCATCAGCACCCCCATAATGTGACGATAGCGCACCAGATGAGAGTAGGTCCGGCTAATTCGGAAAAACGGATTTCGCATGGGCACGGCCCCTACTTTGCCAGCAACTCGTCAAGTTTGGCTTCGATGCGTTTGATGTCATCTTTGGTCGCCAGCGGCTGTTTGCCCATGGCCTTTTCAACCTGCTCAGAAATCACTTTCTCCAAATCGGTCTTGGCCTTCTCAGCCTGATCCATCATATCCTTGACGAAGCCCTCACGGTGCTCTTTCTGTGCCTTGCCCTTCTCGACATACTCATCAAAGATCGATTCGGCCTTTTCCTTAGTCATACTCATCGCTCCCATCCCAGCCAACATGATTTTATCCAGTGCCTCAAACATATTTTTCTCCTATCCAACCTATGAGGTTAATGAAATGTACACTTATTCTCTCCACATACTTTCTATACGCTTATTATGACCAATTGTTGACCGGAATTAAAGGATAATTAAGACATTTTTTGACACCCCATCTGGCAATCCAGCACATCGGAACCGATGGTCTTTGGAAAAGCTGAGATTCTTATTGCAAAGCCACAGCTAAATGAGTAGAAACCAGAACTGATAGTGACTTGAATTTTGGACAAAAAACAGGCGTTTATGTGAATTGCAAGCCCAAAAACGCCGATACAAGGCTGGAATAAGCAAAGTATTCAAAAGGCGTCGCCGCATCTGCCGATAATAATGTCAAGAATAGAAGAATACAGCAACTCAATACTATAAGGATTTTAATATGCACTACCCATTGATTGGTGAACATCGGGAACGACTCAACGACGCGATGCAACCGCGTTTGCAGCAGCCGGGCTATCAGCGGATGCGGGAAATGACCCTGGACGATCTGCTGCTGGAAAATCGAATCGTCTTTATGATCGGTGAGATCAACTACCGGATGGCGACCGAAGTCATCATGAAACTGTTGTATCTGGACAATCTCAAAAGCGGTGTCGAGATCAACCTATACATCAACTCCCCCGGCGGCAGCGTCGATGACACGATGGCGATCTATGACACCATGCGGTTCATCGGCTCACCGGTGGCAACTTACTGCATCGGACGGGCCCAATCGGGAGCGGCAATCGTTCTGGCCGCCGGTACCGAAGGTAAACGACATGCCTTGCCGCACGCCAAAGTTATGCTGCATCAGCCATGGGGTGGTGTTACGGGACAGGCGGAGGATATCCGTATTCAGGCCGAGGAAATCGTTAAGGCGAAAAAAGTCATCATTGATCTGCTGTCCAAGCACACTGGACTAACACCCGAAAAGATCGCCGAAGAAACCGAACGCGATAAATATATGACCGCCGAAGAGGCTAAGGCCTACGGCCTGATCGACGAGGTGCTTGAAGAGCCGCAAGACACAAAAAAGAAAAAAGAGAAGACCGAAAAGAAATAATAAACCCTTATGAGGAATTGTCATGGCATTGAATAGTCACTTAGTACCGATTGTTGTTGAACAGAGCGGCCGGGGCGAACGGGCCTATGATATTTTTTCCCGACTGCTAAAGGATCGGATCATCTTTCTGGGCGGCGGCGTCGATGATGATGTGGCCAATCTGATCATTGCACAGATGCTGTTTTTGAGCAATGAAAACGATGAAGCGGATATCCATTTTTACATCAACTCCCCGGGCGGCGTCATCACCTCCGGATTGGCAATTTACGATACCATGCAGTTTTTGCGATGCGATGTATCGACCTATTGCGTTGGACAGGCCGCGAGCATGGGCTCGGTCCTGTTCGCCGGTGGTAAAGAAGGCAAACGCTTCATGCTTCCAAACAGCCGTATTTTGCTGCACCAACCCTTGATCTCCGGTGTGATGCAGGGTGCGGCAACCGATCTGGAGATCGAGGCCAAAGAAATTCTGCGGCTGCGGGAGCGACTTTATGATGTCCTGTCCAAACACACAGGCAAAGACGCCAAGGACATCGAGAAAGACTGCGACCGTAACCTGTGGCTGGAGGCTGACGAATCTATCGCCTATGGCCTGGCAGATAAGATCCTGCAAAAAGCGCCGCATGTCGCTAAAGACGAGAATAAGAATTAAATTTCCAAAAAGGCCTGTTCACGCAGGCCTTTTTTTATACAATCAGTTGATGGAGAACAAAATGAAACGACGGATCGAAAGCATCATTGTTATCGCTCTGGCTATGATACTGGTCGGATGCGGCAGCAAAACTCAGCGACCCTGGGGCACCCTCAAGGAATGCGAACAGGAAAATACCAAGCTGTTGGCACAAATCCAAACCCTCGAATCTAATAATACAGAACTGACCGAGCAAGTTAATACACTCTCAACACTTGACGCCGCAGCACGATTGGAGGCGCTGGAAACACTGAAAAAAATCCGCATCGGAAAACGCACCGGCTTCTATGATAAAGACGACGATGGAGTGCAGGAAACACTGGTGGTCTATCTTGAGCCGCTGGATACCGCTCAGGACTATATCAAGGCCATCGGTAAAGTCAAAATTCAACTCTGGGATCTGGACGCGACATCGAATGAGGCTAAACCGGCTGAGTGGACCCTTGAACCGGCTGAACTGCACCCAACCTGGGGCGGCACCATCTTTGCCGGATACTATCGCATCAAGATACCCCTTGAAAACTTTTCGGATCAGAAAAAGGACTATACCCTCAAAGTGGCCTTTACCGATTACCTCAGCGGAAAAGTCCTGAGCGACCAGAAAGTTATTACCGTTCAGTAGGCCCATAACAAACATCATCGCACCAATTGCTTCTTGAAATCATCGTTACGGTTTGTATGATACGCACATGCATGAATTTCGAAACCATATCATCTGCGGCGACTGCATCGACCTGCTGAGCAAGGTCGAAGAACCTTTCGCCGATCTTATCTTTGCCGATCCCCCGTTTAACATCGGCTATCAATACGATCACTACAAGGACACGCTCAAAAAAGATAAGTATCTGCATTGGACGCGGGACTGGATGGCGGCCTCTGTCAATGTGCTGAAGCCCACCGGATCGTTCTATATCGCTATCGGCGCCGAATATGCCGCACATATCCGTATTATTGGAGAAGAACTGGGGCTGATCTGCCGCAATTGGATCATCTGGCACTATACCTTCGGCCAGCATGGAAAGACTAAGTTTTCACGGGCGCACGCGCACATCTTCTACTTTGCCAAAGACGAAAAAGAATGCACATTCAATGATCTGGCTGTTCGCCTGCCATCAGACCGGCAGTTGATCTACAATGACAGCCGGGCCAACGCCACAGGCAAAATTCCGGACGACGTATGGAACACCTATTCGCGTGTGTGCGGAACGTTCAAGGAACGACAAAGCTGGCATCCCTGCCAGATGCCCGAACTTTTGCTGGCACGGATCATTGCCGCCAGTTCCAATCCGGGCGACCTGGTTCTGGACCCGTTCAATGGCTCCGGCACAACCGCCGCGGCAGCGATGCAATTGGGGCGGGATTACTGCGGCCTCGATATCTCAGAAAACTATGTTGAAAACACAAAGATACGGCTCGAAGAGCTCAAAGGTAAATCCAGGGAGACGCTTTTTGGAACACTCGATGCAAATGAGTATCTCGAACTGAAGCGACTGTTTGTAGAGATGGGTTTCGATGCGGCTAAGATCATCGACGACGATAAACTGCTGACGATCTTTACCCGCCAGTTTGAAATTCGCTTGAACAACCGAAAAGCATACGACACGGAACTGATACAGGAAGTGCTGAAAGATTTTCTGGTATGGAACAAAAAACGACAAATAAGCTGCTGAGTTTCATTGGGCGGTTGCCGGGTGCATGCGTGAGATTGCCAGGGC
>CALKKA010000191.1 GCA_937995495.1 uncultured Phycisphaerae bacterium | reverse complement strand
GTTAACACCGCAGAAGTTGTCCGGCACTGGCTCGGCCGAAAACTTTCACAAGAGGAGCCATCTGAACGCACTAGCTTTCTTATCATGATCCATGATTGCCTGGCAAATCGAGAACTGATTCAGGCAGAAAACAAGACGTGTGAGTATCTGAGTGATTTTCCGGAATGCGTTCTGGGTCGTATGGCCGCTGCAGCCGTTTGTCTCCTGCAAAATGAACTAAAAGAAGCGATTGAACAGGCCCAGAGCGTGTATTTGAGACAACCCTCAAATACGATGGCGCTTTATGTGATGGGGTATTGTTACGAGCGGTTGGGGCAAATCGAGCAGGCCCTTGAGTTTTACCAGGATTGCATCAAATTCAAGAGCTTTCTTCAATTGCCGCGACAGAGAATGGCCGCAATTTACCTCAAAGAAGGGCAGTTGGACAGGGCGGTCAAAGAGTATGAAATACTGACCTCCGAACATCCCGATGACATCTCATCCATCATCCTGCTGGCAGAGTTGTATCTTGAATCCAACAAAGCAGAACAGGCCATTGATACATTTAATCTTGGAATCCTTTCTCATCCTGATAATTTTATGGACTCCGCAAGAGACGAAGAAATACAATCCCTTGTTGAATGCGATATGTTTGAACAGGCCCTGGAAGCGATCAAATGGACGATTGAGCAGGTGGGCCCGTCACAGGACTTATTGATCCGGATGGGAGATGTTTATAGCCAATGGGAAAAGGAATCGGAAGCGATCGCGTGCTATGAGAATGCAATCCTCCTGCAACCCAGTTCGCTGGAAGCCAGGATAAAACTGGGTACTCATTATTTGAGGAATCAGCGTTTTTCGCTTGCGGCGGAAGAATTCAATAAGGCCTCAGATATTAACGACGAGATACTGGATGCCTATATGGGATTGGCAATTGCCCAAAAACGGCGTGGTTTAGAGGAAGAATCAAGGCAAACCCTTTCACTGGCGTCTTCGATACAGAAAAACAGTGTCCTGCTCTTTACAGAAGCAGCAACACTGCAGTTCCAGTCAATTGTAGACGAAAATAACACCATCAGCAAAGAGTCCGATAAAAAGATTGTGACGATTGAGCATGTAATCCATGCCTATCAGGATAAAATTAAGAATACTTCAGCACAGGCGGATGTTTATAATAAATATGGTATTTTGATGATGAATGAAAACAGGCTTCAGGCAGCCATCTGTGCATTCGAAAATTCAATCTCTCAAAACCCAATGAATTACCGAGTATTGTATAAGCTGTCAATCTGCCTCTCAGATAACGGACAGTCAGAAAAAGCATTTGAGATGCTCACAAGTACGAAAAGATGTAAAGCGTTCGCATTTGAAAAATATTATCAGATGACGATGCTATTTTGTGACAAAAAAGCTTTTGCTGCAGCAATGAAAAAAGCCTGCCGCATAAAATCGACCGACGCATACGAGGCGTTTGAATTACGCGCTGACCTGGAAGACATTTTTGAATCACTGGGGATCATTGATCGCAGTTACACAAGTTGGGAGCGGATCAATGAAACTTCCGCATGCCTGCTTAAGACAATTGAAGGAAAGTGTCATCAGGGGCATCCATAGGTTAATGAATACGCACAACAAGCTTAAAATAGCACCAAACAGCAATTCTAGCTCAAAAACCTAATTATTTGACAGGCCGCCCCTTTTTCCCAATGCAACATAAGATATGTTATGGGACTTTTAAAAAGAGGTCGAAAATAGGAAGTTTTTCGATCTTCAATGAAAATCCAGTGCAACGACCAATTAGCCGGTGGAGGAAGAATCTATGGGGAATATTTCATCAAAGATTTGGCTATCGAGATTACGAGCATAATAGTTATGGATGACAGTCTCTCCCTGTTCCCGGTAATTCAGCAGAGAGTTGGACACCCCGGTTTTAATCATCAAAACTACAAAAACACACGCCGCAGCATTCAGCAACCGCTCCAGGCCCGGACGCATTTTTTCCAGCCGATTCATGTCAGAATTGACCCCTCGCAAAATAACGGATTTGGGTGCATGTCGTAATGAATGCTTCAGTCCATCCAGCGCCTGCCTATTGGCACGCGACAGTAGCCCGATCTGCTGGGGCTGGCTTTTTATGAGCATCAATCCCAGTTCGACACGATTTACAGTCGCCAGCCGTTTTTGACACCGCGGGCATTCAGCGACATGATCGCCCAACCGCTCCAGAAGTCGTGTTCGGAACGCATCCCACAGGCCCAATCGGCCCCTTCGCGTCCTGCGGCATTGATTTGTGTTTGTATCGGTTTTCATAATGGTTCCCGGTTTTCTGATTTTGACATCCACGATGCCAGTAGCTTAATCGCTTTATGGCGGTACACCCTGGCCGCGGCAGTGCGAATCCCCAAGATCCGCGCAACCTGCGGATACGGCATCTGGGCAAGGTCCCGCAGGATGATCACATCGCCAAGATACTCCGGTAATTCAGCGATCGCCTCGCGAAGCCGTTTTTGCAAAGCCGGTGCATCGAGGTCCCTGACAAAATCATGTTGTGGAGTTTCATATTTTTCTAAAATGGCACGCTGGTGCTTACGATGCAACTGCTTATGCCTCAATACTGAAATGGCGACATTTGAAGCCGTCCGAAACAGGTAAGAGCGAACATTGGCGGGCTTGTTCTTATCCGGCAGGTGAGCGAGTCGAAGGAACGTATCCTGATAAGCATCGCAAACATCTTCTTCATTACCCAGAATCCGCCAGAGCATCGTCACCAGTGCCGGA
The DNA here is from genome assembly GCA_937995495.1 of uncultured Phycisphaerae bacterium. Lineage (GTDB taxonomy): Bacteria > Planctomycetota > Phycisphaerae > Sedimentisphaerales > Anaerohalosphaeraceae > 4572-13. Next base: position 27,971 of record CALKKA010000191.1, on the reverse strand, counting down.
CCGAATTCCTGCATCGTCACCAGCACCCAGCGCTGACTTTTCTGAACCGATTCGGCCTGCGTCAGGTCAAATGTTAACCCTAAACTTGTCGGAGTAATGGCCATGGTTATCCTAAGTATCATCGAAGCTTCTGATATTTAAGACGCTTTAGTAACCATTATATTACCAAAATACCTCAAAAAAAGTTTTTTTTATTTTCAGGTAACATTTTTCCATCGAGAACGTCTTAAATATAGAAACGAATCGAATCTAACTGGTTTATTTCCATTATTGAAAATAACTTATGAAACACTCTGGGCAACCCAATATAGCCCAACTGGTGGACAGCATTCTTGAAGAGGCCGTCCAATTCGGAGCCAGTGACATCCACTTTGAACCGACCAGCACCGAATTGCAGGTTAAATACCGCATGGATGGTACCTTAAAGACGTTCGAGACGCTACCCGCCGCCATTCGTGATAATGTCATCTCCCGCCTGAAAGTATTGGGCAATCTGCTGACTTATCGCAATGACATCCCACAGGAAGGCCGTATCGAAGGCACGCAGGACCAATTGGTCATATCCGACTCCGGCAAAGTCATCGACAAGCGGTTGGCGGTTTTCCCAACCATTCACGGTCAGCGGGCGGTGGTTCGGATATTCTATGAAAATGATACGCTGACCGAGCTGGATAAACTGGGCTTTAATCCGACGATTGAATCGGCGCTGATGCAATTTGCCTGCCGAAATCAGGGCATTCTGCTGTTGACCGGCCCCGCCGGAAGCGGCAAAAGCACCACACTGGCGGCCCTGCTGAGATACATCCTCCAGCAATTTTCCGGCAAAAGCATTGTCGCACTGGAAGACCCGGTCGAGAGAGCCATTGCGGGGGTAACACAGGTTCAGATTGAACCACATAGAGAAATGACATTTCCTACTGCCCTGCGTTCACTGCTGCGCCAAGACCCCGAAGTGCTGATGATCGGGGAAATCCGTGACGCTGAAACCGCAAAGATCGCCATCGAGGCCGGACTGACCGGCCACCTGCTGATGAGTACGATGCACAGCGGAAATTGCAGCGGTGCCCTGCTTCGCCTGCTGGAAATGAATATCGAACCGTATCAGGTGACCTCTGGTGTTTCGGCGATCCTCAACCAGCGGCTCGTGCGGAAACTTTGCGATCAATGCAAAGAAAAAAAACCGGACGGCAGCTACGAACCCCGCGGCTGTAAACAATGTCACAATACCGGATACCACGGCCGGGTCCTGCTGGCCGAAATGGTCGAGTTGGACGGGCAAGTTCGCAAGACGATCCTTAAGCAAAGCGATATGGAAGGTTTGGAAGCAACCTTTGAATCCCGTGGGCACATGAAACTGATACAGGACGGCAGAAGGTTAATCAATCAGGGCATCACAACGAGCACCGAGATCAAACGAGTTTGTGGGACATGAGGTGATTTATCATTAAGGAATGAAACGATGGCATTATTTGAATATCGATCCGTTACTACTGCCGGACGTTTGATGACCGGCACGATTGAAGCCGGTGACATCGAGCAGGCCAAGTCATCCCTTAGCGAGATGGGCTTGCAGGTCACAGAACTGGAAAAGACCAAAGAATCGATGGCTCCCAAAAGCATCGGACACAATGAGTTCGTCCTGTTCAATGAACAGCTTGCTTCGCTGACCAAAGCGGGAATTCCGCTGGAACAGGGACTGCGAGAGCTGGCACAGGACGCCGGGTCGGCAAAGATGCGGTCGCTGATTAACGGTGTGGCCAATGATCTGGAACAGGGACTGCCCATTGATCAGGCCATACAGAAACGGCAAAAGGATTTTCCGCCACTGTATGGACTTATCCTTAAATCCGGTGTGGAAACCGGGCGACTGAGCGAGATGCTGACCAATCTTAACCGGAATTTACAGGTTGAGCTGCGGACGAAACGGATTATCATCGAGTCGTTAACTTACCCAGCGGTTGTGCTGGTGGCGGCAGCTTTGATCGTCTCAGGTTTACTTTTATTTGTTGTGCCAACCTTTGGTGAGGTTCTTTATGATATGTCTGGCGGTAAAGCTGGATTACCTTTTTTAACAGAATTTGTCCTGGATGTATCTGCGCATGTGTGGGACTTCTGGCTGGGACTTGGCATTGTTGTTGGGGTGACCGTATTCTGTTGGAAATCGCTGTCGTTTAACACCGCAGGCCGGCGCACCAAAGAACACTTTTTCCGATCACTGCCACTGATCGGCCGAGTATTCAGGAACGGTTTACTGGCCCGTTTTTCCGAGTGCATGTCCGTTTTGATCAACGCCGGATGCACACTCAACGATGCTGTCGAACTGTCCGGCCAGTCCTCCAGCAGTGAACTGCTCAAACAGGACTGCGGGATACTGGCCGCCCAACTTAATGAAGGTTCCAACTTCCTCGAAGCGGGGATGGGCTGCAAAACGATTCCCCGGCTGTTTTTGTATTCGGTACAGCTGGGGGCCCAAAGGAACGAACTGAAAGAAAACCTTAACAGCCTGGGGCGAATGTACGCCGCCAAAACCTTTTCGCTGCAATCGCAAATGCAGGGTCTGCTGGAACCACTCTTAATCATATTTCTTGGCGGAACCGTGGGAACCATCGTTCTGGCAATGTTCCTGCCCATGGTCAAAATGATACAGGTGCTGATGTAGGATGTGGACACTCTATTTAATAAATATTATTATCTTTTTGGGCTTCATCATCCTTGCATGGAAAAAACCGGGTATTGGCTTAATCTTATTAATACCAACTACAGCATGGATTATTTTTTCCGGTCTTATCAGTTTTGATGGAAGCGGAAGAATCCCCGATGAAGCAATTATAATGTATGCTCTTTCCATCATTTTGGTACCGACAGCATTCAGCATCATTCACTGGGGACCGTCATCGAGCCGTTTGGAAACACCTTGGTACAGAGCCGTGACCGGCTTTGTTCTAACAATTGTTAAGTATCTGATTATATTAGCTGTCTTCATAGCCGTTTTCCAACTCTTTAGCCCTGTCCTGTTTGGCATATTCTTAATGGGAAGCTACCAGTGGGCCCAGGCTCGAAAATATGGTTTGGCGGTTGATATCATCTCGACGATTGCAATGTGCATTCGACAATCACTGCCCCTGCCGATGGCCCTGACGACCGCCGCACACGGCAAAAAGAAAAAAGAGGCCGCTGTTTTTAATAATATCGCTCACTGGCTCACACAGGGCTGGCCGCTGTCGGAGGCTCTGCGACGCGGATACCCGAAATGCCCTTCCGAAATCCTGGCCTCTATTTCGACCGCAGAAAAGATGGACCAATTGCCCAGGGCAATCGAATCGCTCCAGAAAGAAGCCGCTGAAAAGATTGGCTCGAAAAACATCGAAAAATCCGACGCTTTAATATACCCGACAACCGTTTTGACTGTCGCTTTCTTTATTATGATGGGCCTGATGATTTTCATTGTTCCCACTTTTTCAGAAGTGCTTTCTGATATAAGTGACGGACGAGCCGGTCTTCCCTTTGCAACTCAATCATTACTGAACTTCTCCTCCTGGATGTTGGGAAGAAATGGCCTTAACGCATTGTTATTCATGATGCCCGTTTTTATACTTTTGGTATCTAAAGCATATCTTCTGTCTTGTAAGCGAAACCCGGAGAGCCCCCGTTTGCTATCCCGCCTCGGGGATCGGATTAAGTGGAATATACCCTTGTTGCATTGGTTTGAGAAGACATTTGCTAACATATATCTTGCACAAACTTTGCGTGCAGGGATTACGGCGGGATATCCGGTTAATATAATCGTAAGGCATGCCTTGGGACTGGATGTCAACCGATGCTATCAGAAACGACTGGAGAAATGGCTGAATAAAATTGAAGCCGGCGACAATATCGCTCAATCCGCAAAGATCTGCGGTCTTGATAAAGCGCTTTGCTGGGCCATGGACGAAAAGATTAACAAAGGTAATACACCTCAAATTCTCGAAAGTCTTGAAACGCTTTATCATTATCAATATAACTACCGCAAAAATGTTTTTACCGCTGCCGCTGAACCGGTCATAATTCTGTGTCTGGGCCTGTGTGTCGGATATGTCGTTTTCGCCATGTTTATGGGGGTTTTCAGCATAATACACGTTGCTTTGCAATATACGATACCGCAATAATATGATGAAAAAACATAGAAAACAAAAAGGTCTTTTAAGCATTGAACTGGTAGTCGCCATCAGCGTGATTGCCACCATTATCGGGGTGCTTGTCGCATTGAGCGTTTCATTTGGAAAGCTGAACAAAAATCTCTGGGCCAGGCACACCTGCCACAATGCTGGACAGGCCCAGATCGATGCCATCACATCAACGGGCAAACCGATAGAGGAGACAACATTTAAGAAACTCTGGCCGGGTGTGAGTTGCACCATCGAAACCAGCGACGGCATCGGTCAATGGCAGGGACTACAGAGGATTGACCTGACACTCAGAAAAAAGGTGAAGCATAATAATGTCCAGATCTACCTTACACGCTATCTTCCGGCGGCAGAAGGAGACGGCCAATGAAGATAAAACGCCGCGCCTACGCCCTGACCGAAATGCTTGTGATCATCGTCATGATCATAGTCCTGATGGGGTTGTCCGTTCGCCCGATGCGAACGCTGGTTTCGGAAATCCCGCATTCAGCCCGCGTCTGCCAGACACTGAACCGCTCTATGAAAGCCCTTGATCAACTCAGAAACGATATCGAGCGCTCCAACCGCATTGCCGGTCTTGCCGGCGGCGTGCTGACACTGGAGCAACCGGGCGGAATGGTGCGTTATACGCTGAGCGACGGACACATCGCCCGCCGCCCTGCCATGAATGACGCGGGCGCGGAATACATCTGGCAGCTTCCGCATCTCAAAACAGAGACCAGACTCTGGAGTCAAAGCGACCGACCTTACGCCGTCGAACTGACCACATGGAATCAGCAACAAGACCCCGATAGAGAACAAATTAGTTTTAAGCAGACCGTCGTATTTTTCAAAAAGGCTCAACCGTGATGAAACGAACCAACCGACAAAAAGGATTCATCCTGCTGCTGGTCATTGCACTGATTCCGCTGCTGGGGATGGCAAGCGTGGTTTTGACATCCAACAGCCGGCAGATACTGACGAATACACGACGGGCCGCCCTGAAAACACACGCCCGGTTTGCCTGTGAAAGCGGGATCACATGGCTCGAAAAGAACCCAAAGGCCACAATCAGCAGCGATCAACCCCGTCTCTTAGAGATTAATCAGGAAAATAAGACCATTACCTGTACCATCGAGCTGATTTCACAGGCAGGTGATCGATCGACATTCACCGTGACCGGCCATGCAGAGGACAGGCGCTTTTCATATAGACATCCACAGAAATTTGTACTGAAACACTGAAAAAATAAGGAGTGAATAAATAATGAAAACTCAAAACAAAAACGGATTCACATTGATCGAGTTGCTTGTCGTGATCTCTATCATTGCGATGTTGCTGTCCATTCTCATGCCCGCACTGTCTGCGATTAAAAAACGGGCACAGCAAGTAGTCTGCATGGCCAATCTGTCCCAGTGGGGTCTAATCCTGACACTTTATACCGAAGATCATGACAGCCATTTCTTTGCAGGTTATTATGACTACACCGACCCCAACGACGTAACACACTCAAGCAGAAATTCAGATTTATGGCCCTATGCCTTGAAATCTTACTATCAAGTGCCAAAACTTAAAGCCTGTCCCTCAGTTCGTTCGGGATGGGGCGGTAAAATCGAAGATATCTTCTCCGGCAGCTACGGCCTCAATGGTTGGCTGGGCGACACGCCCAAAGAGGTTCTGGAAACTGAAGGCCACGACACATCCAACAGTTGGCGAACCATGGACCATTACGGCGGTTCAAAAATCCCGCTCATGGCCGATGCACTCTGGTACACCGGGCGGCCCGAATCCACTGACCTGCCACCAGAAGAACAAGGCCAATTCGGTCAGGAAAATCGATCCGGCTATGATGCTCCCATGGGTCAAATACCCGGTATGCCGGGCATGATTCCGCCGCCAATGAGCGAGCCAAACGGTCCGATGCCTCCGATGATGGAGATGCCCGGTTTTGTCAATGAGCCAGAACCCGAATCAGTTGCCTACGACTGGCCAGACAGACACATGAACCACATGCAGCGGTTCACCGTGAACCGTCATAAAGAAAAGCTGAATGTCCTGGTGATGGACGGGACGGTCAAATCCATCAGCCCGAAAGAACTATGGCGGCTGAAATGGCATAAAACTTACAACACCTCCGCACCGCTGCCCGACTGGCCGGAGTGGATAGTCTCGTTCAAAGATCCAGACTGACTGCACATTATTAATCGATATCCAGCTGGGGCCACACACTTTTGCGTGTCGAGTATAGCGGAGGCTAAATGTTCAGGAGATAACGTTGCAGAACCGCAATCAATTATTTGATTTCGCCGTTGAGCAGCATGCCACGGACATTCATATCTGTGCAGGAGCGCCGGTACAGTTTCGTATCGGGGGCAAACTCAAACCGGTAACAGAAGACTCGCTTTCCCATGAAAAAAGTCGAGAACTGTGTTACGAGATGCTGACGCCCGAACAAATTGATGCCTTCGAAAGTAATCTCGATTTTGATTTGATGCTGGCCTATAACGGCTCACGATTCCGTATAAATGTAGGCTATTTTAATGGGGCTGTGGGAGCGACTGTTCGTGTTCTTTCCGGAGAGCCAAAAACACCGGATGAATTATTTCTTCCAGAGATAGTAAAAACGCTAGCCCTAAAGGATAAAGGACTGGTTCTCATCACTGGTAGCACCAGCCAGGGTAAAACAACCACGATGTCAGCAATGATCGATCACATCAATACCACGCAGAAAAAGCATATTGTTACCATTGAAGACCCCATCGAGTATGTCCATACAAACAAAAAAGGGATCGTCCGTCAACGTGAAGTCGGACGAGACACTAAAACATTTGCCACGGGCTTGCGTGCGGCTCTCCGCCAGGACCCGGATGTTATTGCTATTGGTGAGATGCGAGATTACGAAACCATTAAAATCGCATTGACTGCGGCCGAGACCGGTATTATGGTACTTTCAACGTTGCATGTCATTTCGATCGATAAGATGATCGAACGCATCCTTAGTTATGCACCCGATGAGGGTGAAAACACAATCCGCTTTCTGCTGGCTGAGACGCTGCAAGGTGTGATCCATCAGGAATTGCTGCCGCTGGTCACCGGAGGCCAGCGTGTAGCATGTGAAATCATGACCTCAACGACGGGGGCAAAAAATATTCTTCGCCGAAGAGGCGGCTATCACCTGCGAACAGTTATCGACACGGGCAAAAAACACGGCATGTCTACAATGGCTGAATCCATTGAGAAACTGCTCGCTAATAATCTAATCAATTCGGAAACCGCTAAACGGGTATTAGTTAATTATTCGTGAGGTCTTTCATAACCTCCGCCCCCCTGAACCAATTGGATAAACGCATTTAAAACTGTTTCAGGAAGCGAATATCGTTTTCGAAAAGATTTCTGATATCGGTGATGCCATATTTTTTCATCGCCAACCGCTCGATACCAAAGCCAAAAGCCCACCCGGTATATTTTTCGCTGTCAATGCCGACCGCGTCGAAAACATTCGGGTCGACCATCCCGCAGCCCCCAATCTCCATCCAGTTTTCATTTCCGGATTTATCCACCCAAAGGATATCGACTTCACAACTTGGCTCAGTAAACGGGAAAAAACTCGGCCGAAAACGCCATTGGGTATCGGCTCCGAAAAAGGTATGGATGAACTGGTTGACACTGCTTTTCAGGTCCACCATCGTAATGCCTTCATCAACGACCAGCGCCTCAAGTTGGTGGAACATGAACATGTGCGTCGCGTCCACTGTATCAGGCCGATAGACTCTCCCGGGCGCTACCACACGGATCGGGGGTTTTGTGTGTTCCATCACTCGAATCTGAATTGTCGATGTCTGGCTTCGGAGCAGTGTTGACTCATCGACATAGAAATTGTCAATTGGATCCCGTGCAGGATGTTCCGGCGGTATATTCAAGGCGATGAAGTTATGCCACTCGTCCTCAACTTCCGGTCCATATGCGATGTCAAATCCCATCCGTCCAAAGATTTCCAGTAGCTCAGAAACCGCCTGTGAAATAATATGCGATTTGCCCTGTCCCGTGCCAATACCGGGCAGCGTAACATCAACGATTGGTTTGGATTTTTTTGTCGAAGACGCAAGTTCGGCCTTTAACGCTTCGAATGCCTGGGTGATTTCCTTCTTGATTGTGTTTGCGAGTTGACCCCCTTCTCGCTTCTGTTCTTTGGGCAGTTTGCCGATCATGCTGAGCATCCCGGTCACAGATCCTTTACGCCCGAGATACTGAATACGAAACGCTTCTAAAGACTCAGCATCCGTAATATTCGCTAATTCGGTGCGGGCATCGTTACCAATCTGTGTGAACTGCTCCAGCATTCGCGCCAATCCTTAACGGGGTTCAAAGCAGAAAAATGTATTCGATACCCACTCTATGCCAGAGCGGCCTTGGCCTGGGCAACGATAGTATCGAAAGCAGCTTCATCGGCAATCGCTATTTCGCTAAGCATCTTGCGATTGAGTTCGATCCCGGCTTTTTTCAGACCGTTGATGAATTCGCTATAACGCATATCGCGCATCCTGCAGGCCGCACTCAGACGCGTAATCCACAGACCACGATAGTCGCGTTTTTTCAATTTGCGACCGACACGGGCATTAACATCCGCACGGGTACGGGCTTCTTTTGCAAGACGGATTTGCGTACGAACCGCCCCGCGATACCCCTTAACTGATTTGAGAACCCTCTTCTTGGCTTGACGGGCTGCTGCCCCTCTGCGTACTCTTGGCATACCAGCTTTCCTTTCGTATGATTATGATTTCTCAAAAAACTGCTACGGCAAGCTGATGGGGCCGGGAAGCAGTTTAGACCCAAAAAATGGGTTTCAATTTACTTGTTTAGCAAAGTCCTGATCTTCTTGGCACGAGCCCCCTCGATCAGCACGCTCTTTGTCAATCCACGACATATTTTAGAGCTTGTACCGCTCATCAAGTGGCTTCCGTTGCATTTAGGGCGTTTAATTTTACCCGTGCCGGTTACTTTGACACGCTTAGCCAACCCCTTATGTGTTTTTTGCTTAGGCATATAAGTTCTTTCATGAAAAGTGTTTATGCGTAACAATCGCGATTTTTGTCAAATCAAAGATTCGTCACAATACCCCACCGGTCATGTTTTGTCAACTCTTTATCCGTATTTTTTGGTTTTGAGGCGCCAAAACAAGCACTGACTACTATTTTTCGGGCGAAACCACCATCGTCATGCGCCGACCCAGCATTTGGGGTCTTCGTTCGACTTTGCCTTTCTCAGCCAGTATTTCGGTAACCTCGTCCATAATCTCACGGCCACGATCGACATGCATCATCTCACGCCCGCGAAAGAGCATGGTAAACTGCACTTTGTGCCCCTTATCCAGAAATTTGGCCGCCCTGTCAATCTTGATGTCCCGATCATGATCGTCAATTTTAGGACGCAGACGGATTTCTTTCAGGACAACCGTATGCTGTTTTTTCTGGCTTAACTTCACTTTCCGCTTCTGCTCATACAGGTGTTTTCCGTAATCCATAATCCGACAGACTGGCGGCTCAGAATTTGGAGAAACCTCCACGAGATCCAAACCCAGATTGTGAGCTTTAAACTGGGCCTCCTTAACATCGACCAGTCCCACCTGGTTGTTATTTTCATCGATCAACCGGACTGGGCTTGTTCGAATCCGCTCGTTGATGCGTAAATTTGCCTTGCTAATGATCTTCACCTTTCAAAATAACTTTCTATATCCAATATTACCTTAATTTAATTATTTACCCTAAATCATTAAGTCCAATGATTTATCGGCAATTTTTTGCTGTATAATTGATATCAAATCGCTCAAGGCAATGGTTTTCGTCTCCTTGCTCTGCCGCATTCGGACATTAACAACGCCCTCTTCGGATTCTTTCGGTCCCACCACCAGCATGTAGGGAACCTTATCTGCGTGAGCACGGGCGATCTTGGCCCCAACTTTATCGTCTGATGTATCCAAAGTCGCAATCAACCCCACTTCTTTCAGTTGGCTGAGTACAGCTGCGGCATAATCATTTGTTTTTTCGCTGATCGGCAATACCCGTAACTGCTCAGGTGCCAACCAAATCGGGAAATTACCCGCGTAGTGCTCAATTAAAATCCCCATAAAGCGCTCCAGCGAACCAAGAATCGCACGGTGAATCATCACAGGAGTCTTTTCTGTATTGTCGGCGGCTGTATAGGCCAGTCCAAACCGCTCGGGCATCGAAAAATCAAGCTGAATAGTTCCCAACTGCCACGACCGGTTGAGGCAGTCGCTAATATGGAAGTCGATCTTTGGACCGTAAAATGCTCCGTCGCCTTCATTGATCTGATAATCCATTTGCTTATGCTCAAGGGCGCCCTTCAATGCATGGGTCGCCGTTTCCCAAATTTCATCCGAGCCAATATGCTTTTCCGGTTGCGTTGAGAGTTCAACATGGTAATCCTCAAAGCCGAATGCAGCGTACATTTCCTGAACAAGATCAATCACTCCAACTATCTCGCTTTCAATCTGCTCAGGTATGCAGAAAATGTGTGCGTCATCCTGCGTGAACTGACGGACTCGTACCAGTCCATGCATCTGACCACTGGCCTCATAACGATGTACCAAGCCCAGTTCAGCCGTTCGCATCGGCAACTCGCGATATGAATGCTTATTGCTGTTATAAACCAGCAATCCGCCGGGGCAGTTCATCGGCTTAACCGCATAGGTGATGTCATCAACTGTGGTGAAATACATATTTTCTTTATAGTTATCCCAATGGCCAGATTTATGCCACAGAGATTCATTCAGCATGATCGGCGTTTTGATCTCTTCATACTCATAGCGTTGATGCACATCACGCCAAAAATCAATTATCCCGTTCCAAATTCTCATCCCCTTGGGATGCAGGAATGCGAATCCGGGCCCCTCCTCATGGAAACTGAAAAGGTCCATCTGTTTGCCGATAAGACGATGGTCCCGTTTTTTGGCCTCTTCTAATCGGAAAAGATAATCCGCCAGTTCCTTCTTGTTCCGCCAGCATGTTCCGTATACACGCTGCAACATCTTCTGCGTTGCATCGCCATGCCAATACGCCCCTGCCACAGACATGATCTTGAAACTCTTGGCATCAATGCTACCAGTACGGGGGATATGCGGTCCTCTGCACAAATCTTCAAATCCATCTGTGCCGTGCTTATAGAAACTCAGCACATCACCAGCAGCGTTGTCGATATTGTCCAACTTATACTTATCGCCGGCCATTTTTGATCTGGCATCGCCGCGGCTCATTTGAATCCGCTCAAACGGGGTGTCCGCCTTGACGATTTCTTTCATCTTCTGTTCTATTTTCTCGAAGTCTTCTGGCCGGATCGGAGTGTCTAAATCAATGTCGTAGTAGAATCCACCCTCCACCGTTGGCCCATAAACAAGTTGGGTTTGGGGCCAGATGGAGCAAATTGCCTCAGCCATAATATGCGCGCAACTATGGCGTGTAATTTCAAGCCCCATATCGTCTTTGGAAGTGATAATGACCACATCGACCTCACCGTTGAGTGACGTTGAAAGGTCAACAAGCTTATCATTTAATTTTGCCGCAAGAGCCACCCTCGCTAAACCCGGCCCAATTTGAGCTGCTAAGTCTGCCACAGTCGCCCCATCGGCGACCTCTAAAATGCTTCCGTCAGGAAGTTTTGCTTTTGCCATCTATCAGTCCAATACCTCTATTTTAAGCCCAATAATCGCTAAAAAATTTACTAAAGCGTACTTTTTAAAAACAATTTTTCATTTTAAGAAATGGCAGCAGAAATGTCAAGCAAGGAAATCTACAATGAGATGAGAGTGAAATTCTGCTGATTCTTGGGCTGAGTCTACAAGTCTCTTTTACTTTATCAGTTTTGCCAGTTCGCGAAACTTTTGATGTCTGGCGCTCCGCAAAAATTCAAAAAGCAGCATCTCCGTAGAGTTTATAACTACGCCCGCCTTCGCCATACGATTGATCCCGATGCTTTTGTTTTCCTGAGTGCGTGAGGAGGTTGCGTCCGCAATGACGTGTACATCAAGACCTTTTGTGATTAAATCTGTTGCTGTCTGAAAAACACAGACATGGGTTTCGATGCCACACAGGATTGCTGTTCGAGGTTTGAAGGCATCGATTTTTTCAATAAACCGATCGTCGCCGCAACAACTAAAGGTGGATTTATTGAGCGGTTCAACGCCATCCAGCAAAAAGGATAGCTCCCCTACTGTCGGGCCTAAGGCTTTGGGGACCTGCTGGCACCAGAGGATCGAAAGATTCAGCGATTTGGCGATTTGGAGTAAGACTGATACGTTTTTAACAACTTTTTCAGGACCCTGCATGACAGGCAAAAGTTTTTCCTGAATATCAATGATGATCAGGCAAGTTTTTTCGGCGGTCAGCATCCATCTTCCTTTACGCTATTCTATTTCCGGCGATAAATCATTCGTCGCTTTGCCTGATTTGAATACGCAGTCGTACTGTGGGCTGGCCCTGAATCGATGGCTGAGGTTCCGTCTCAGTTCGCCCGGTCAAGATCGGCATTGCCAACCGCGGAGAAGCATCAAGACCTATATCTCGTAGCTCCGAGGACTCATTCTGAGCATACAGAGTCTTCTCGTTCTCATTTGCCAGCGCATACTGACCTGCGAGGTGATCAATCATTTTACGATCGTTTTCAAGCGCAAGAGCGACAACCTGTTCAGACTGAACTTGAGAAATTTCAATCGCTTTATTGCCGGATCTATCCACTACATTCAGCGTTACAGCCTGGCAAAGCGGCCATATCTTTTCAAGGGATTCAATTAAACCCTTTATCTTATCAGGAGGGGCAGAAATTTGATAGATTGTCGCATCCGCTGACCGATTTGGCACTGTATAATTAATCAAGCTTTCGTCAAAGACTGTTTTTTCGACATAGTTGCTGACTGCGGTCTGCCGATCTGTGCTAAAGGTCAAAATACCATTAAAGGGCAACTCCCTGTCAAGTGAGGATGTCGAGGCCGCTGAGTTGTTTAGGTCTTCCTGAGCCAGCGTTTGATCCGTTGAAACATAGATCGCAGGGCCGACTGAGGCTGGCCTCATGATTTCATAAACAACAAATGACAGCAAGCCAAGCGGCAGCAGCAACATCGCTGCCGTCGTCATAATACGACGCAAGAACAAATGACTAGCCCCGGCAATTGTCTGCTCGTCACCAGGAAAATCGCCAAGAATCAGCTTCCGTTCTAACACCGAGCTGACCTCTTCAGCCAAAGAAGCCGGGGCGGATTCAATCGGCAATGCATTGAGAATTCTTTTTTGCCGCCGCATCGCTTCGAGCCGATCGACAATAGCCGGATCATGCTCGGCGAGACGTTTGAATTCCGTTTCCTGGCGTTGGGTAGCCTGATCGTCAACCAAATCATTCAAAAGTTCATCGATTTCGATTCTGTGATTTTCGTTCATGTTAGCACCGTTTCCAGTAATTCACGCAATTTTGCACGAGCCCGGCTGAGCCGGCTTTTGACTGTTCCGGTCTCAATTTGGAGTACTTCAGCGATCTCGGCATAAGTCATTTGCTCAATATCCCTTAACACTAGGACCACCCGGTACTCCTGCTGCAACTGGCCTATTAAATTTATAACAATCTTTGTCAATTCCTTTTGCTGGGCAACCACGGCCGGATCCGGCCCATCCGGAGAGGCTAATACCTCCGCAATTTTACCTCTCGCCCCTTCACCCTGGCCGATTTCCGCATCCAAAGATAAAGGTGACAGTTTGAACCGCCTTTTGCAGTAGTTCAGCGTATGGTTCACCGCCACACGAAACAACCATGTATAAAAGCTGCTATTGCTACGAAAGGAATTAATGTTCTCTAATACTTTGACAAATGTATCTTGGGTAAGTTCCGCCGCATCGTCATAATTTTGGCAAATTTTAAGTATTGTGTTATATATCCTGTCCTGATACTTGACAATAAGGCAGGACATCGCCTCAAGATCACCGTTTTGACACTGGCGAACCAAGGTCGCATCATCTAAGCTGATATTATCTTTGTGCCGACTAAGGTTTGTCACCTATTCTTGTCCTGTTATTTAGTGTTTTAAGGTTGATACTGTATATTAAAAAAATCGCTATAACGCCGTTGATTGATTAAGCAGGTGGCTTCTAAGACATATTTTCTGCCCCTTTCTAACCTGAATTCGAGAGGGAGAAAAAATTCATACCCACGCAAAAATTCTTTCCAGTGTTCCTTGTTCGTGTCAGGGTCACTTAAGTTCTGATTCGGCCAGATTAACAAACGCCGTCCACGGGGATCGGACGCTCGAGGGTGAAACTCATAAAATTCGAAGCGAAGGACACAGGGTGCCTGTGTTGCCGATCCGGAAGCATTCAGCAACTCGACAAGTGTTTTAATGTTCACCCTGTCTGCTGCAGTAGGATCCGGAACAAACTCTGTTATTGCCGAAATCCGTATTCGATCAACCGCTAAACTCCCCTCCGGCAGAACATCCGATGGGGTAGGCATATTCGAGGTACGACAGCCAGCAACTACAGTCAACAGAGATACCGCAAAAAACCATCCAGAAAAGAAAAATGACCTCATATTCTTATAGGTCCTCATCCAGCAAATGTCCAAATCGGACTTTTTTCGTTTGCAGATATTTGCGATTGTGCTCACCGGGCTCTGCCTGAAGTTCTATCTGCTCTATAACATGAATACCATATACCTCGAGCCGAGAGACTTTCTTGGGATTATTTGTCAAAATTCGTATATTCTTAAGCCCTAAATCGCGACAAATCTGAGCCCCAAGACCATAGTCGCGTTTATCCGCCTGAAAGCCCAATTTAATATTTGCATCATAGGTATCCAGCCCCTGTTCCTGCAATTTGTAAGCGTGCAACTTATTGGCCAAGCCGATGCCACGCCCTTCCTGACGGAGGTAAATCAGAGCGCCAATCCCCTCCTTTTCGATCATCTGCATCGCGGTCACCAACTGGTAACCGCATTCACAACGCTGGGAGTGGAAGAGATCACCCGTCATACACTCAGAATGCACACGGACTAAAATCGGCTCATCGTGCTCAATCACATGACCGTTGTCATCCAAGTCACCGATGCCGCCTTTGCACAATGCTAAATGCGGTTCACTGGAACCGGGACTTTGGTATCCGATCAACTTAAACTCACCGTAATCCGTTGGAAGTTTGATTTGCTGAATGCGTTGAATATGTGTTTCACGCTGCAGACGATATTCCACAAGCTTAGCGATTGAGGACATCTTGAGAGAGTGTTTTTTGCAATACTCATGCAATTCAGGAACACGAGCCATCGTTCCGTCTTCGTTCATAATCTCACAAATGACTCCGGCGGGTTGCAGTCCGGCCGCTCGCATCAGATCAACAGCCCCTTCGGTCTGCCCAGCTCGGACCAGGACGCCGCCGTCACGAGCGCGAAGGGGAAAGATGTGGCCGGGGCGAGCCAGATCCACCGATCTAGACTCAGGATCAACTGCCACGCGGATAGTATGAGAACGATCAGCGGCGCTGATACCAGTCGTAATCCCTTCCCTGGCGTCAATACTTACAGTAAACGCCGTACCCAACCGGGCCG
Organism: uncultured Phycisphaerae bacterium; assembly: GCA_937995495.1. Classification (GTDB taxonomy): domain Bacteria; phylum Planctomycetota; class Phycisphaerae; order Sedimentisphaerales; family Anaerohalosphaeraceae; genus 4572-13. The sequence continues at coordinate 12,234 of CALKKA010000191.1, read as the reverse complement.
TATTGTCCATGCTTTGTGAATGCAGATTTAACTCGTCACAACGCTCTTCGGTGATTGGCATACAAATCATTCCGCGACCGTGGGTGGCCATGAAATTGATTATTTCCGGCGTAACCAACTCCGCTGCACAGACAAGATCGCCTTCGTTTTCGCGATCTTCGTCATCAACTAAGACGATCATGCGACCTTGCCTGAGGTCTTCAAGGATTTCAGGTATTTCACTAAATTGGCTCATTTTTTATTGTCCAGTGGTCCACAGATTATTTTTTCAGTGCTGCCGAATTCATCAATATACCGAATTCCGCGGTAAATGTAAACAAGCGTTGCCATCATCGCGCAAAAACCGGTCGACCAGCTGATTGCGGACGCTATAAAATGCCAACAAATTATCCAGCGAGACATTTCAGGGCCGATTAGAATGGAAAAGACCATTGTTATCTGTAGAAAAGTCGAAACTTTTCCGGCGCAAACGGGCTTGATATGCACCTGCCCGGTCATCAAGAAAGTAATGATAAAACCCAACAATAATAATATATCCTTACCGATAATCATCACCACAACCGTTAGCGGCAATACAAAACCTTCTACTGCAGTCTGAGGAACACAGAGAACGATGCACGCACAGGTAATCATCAATTTATCAGCCATCGGGTCAAGAAACGCACCTAATGCCGTAACCTGTTTTTTCTTTCGGGCCCAATAGCCATCCAGTGCATCGCTGATCGCCATGATCAAAAAGATTAAAACCGCCCCGCCACGGATCCAGTCACCATAATCTGGCACCCTCATCTTAAGCAGACAGATTACGAAGGGGAAGATCAAAAGAATTCGCAATAATGTAACTTGATTAGCCAGCGTTAAGAACATATATAAGATCGCTTTTTAATGAAAACCATATCCTGAAATCTCATTCTCACATATCTATAAATAAATCTCAAACGCAAATCCTACTGAATATGTTATTCCCGCCCCCCTATTCATAATTCATCCCTTAGCAACATAAAGATTTTTAGGTTCTGATCTAATTAAAGTTGGGAATTCCCCTTGTGAGAATGCTATAACCTCAAATCTTAAATAGCCTTATGTGATAGTGCCAGCCATTTCTTTTTCGGAAAGGAAGCCTGTCAATCCGATCTTCCCTTCGTGCCATCCGCCGTGTCAATCTCAATGAAGAAATGGGTTCGTTTCGTAATATTTCGTTTTTGAGGCCTTAGCGGCATTTTCTTAGAATCCCTACAACACAACGGGCATACATACATTGTCAAATTCTAAGCAAATCATAAAAATCGACCCACTTTTATGGAGGTAGACTTGATTTTCGTTAAAACTGACATTAATGTATTTTTTTTTATTAAACATTACGATTATGTAGGCCCCGTGAGATCTTAATGTTCTAAGAAAGTCTCGTAAGTTCTTTTAATAAAAAGAGATAGTGTTCATTTTCTTGGGAGCCTCCAGTGGCACATCGTTTGCTTTTATAACGATTTAGACGAGATTTGCGCATGTGTTTTTTTTGTGAAGAATCTTTTTTTAGGTATTCGATTGATTACTTGAAATATATTAAACCGGGTATAGAATGTTTTCGTCCGTTTTGTTGGCGGACCGAACAGAATATTCCCCTTAACGCTTTTACCAAGAACATAGGAGAAGTCATGAAGAACGAGCATAGTCAAATAACTGACATTTTTGGGATCAATGTATTTAATGATTCTGTCATGCGGCAGCGGTTGCCAAAGACCGCCTACAAACAATTTGTAGCGATCCGGAAGGGGCAAGGTGATTTTAACATCAACATTGCTGATGTCATCGCGAACGCCATGAAAGACTGGGCCCTGGAAAAAGGAGCCACCCACTTTTGCCATTGGTTCCAACCGATGACAGGTCTGACGGCTGAAAAACACGATTCGTTCATCTCTCCCACTCCGGATGGAAAAACCATTATGGAGTTCAGCGGCAAACTGCTTGTTCAGGGAGAACCGGATGCATCTTCTTTCCCCTCAGGCGGATTACGTGCAACCTTTGAAGCCCGCGGTTATACGGCTTGGGATTGCACATCTCCGGTCTTTGTTAAAGGTAAAACCCTTTACATCCCCTGTGCTTTCTGCTCTTATACGGGTGAAGCCCTTGACAAAAAGACCCCCCTGCTCCGCTCAATGGAGGCCCTCAGCAAGCATGCCGTCCGTGTCCTCAAGGCTCTTGGCGAAAGTGATGTACAAAGCGTCACCTCAACCTTAGGCCCTGAGCAGGAATACTTTCTGATTGATCGTGACTTTTATGAAAAACGACTTGATCTGGTTTTAGCGGGCCGCACCTTATTCGGAGCACCGTCTCCTCGCGGTCAGGAAATGGATGACCATTACTTCGGGACTCTGCATGAGCGCATTGCTGCTTACATGAATGATGTCAACACAGAACTCTGGAAACTGGGCGTCTCGGCAACCACTCAGCACAATGAAGTTTCACCCGCCCAGTACGAAATTGCGCCTGTCTTTGCAACCGTTAATGTTGCAACGGATCACAATCAGTTGACGATGGAAACCCTGGAAAAAATCGCACTCCGACATAATTTCGTCTGTTTGCTTCACGAGAAGCCCTTCGCAGGAGTCAATGGCTCCGGCAAGCATAATAACTGGTCTTTGGTGACTGATACAGGCAACAATTTATTGGATCCGGGAACTACACCTCATGATAACATGGTCTTCCTGGTCTTCCTCTGTGCTGTGATACGTGCGGTTGACAAATATGCCACGTTGCTGCGTGCCTCGGTTGCCAATACAGGTAATGAACATCGCCTCGGTGCCAATGAAGCCCCGCCCGCCATCGTTTCAGTTTTCCTGGGTGACCAATTGAATGACATTCTTGAGCAGCTGGCCGCGGGCGGTGCAAAATCGTCACGTAAGGGCGGTGATCTTAAGCTTGGTATATCCACACTGCCAGCGCTGCCAAAAGATTGTACCGACCGTAACCGTACATCTCCTTTCGCATTTACCGGTAACCGGTTTGAATTCCGAATGGTGGGTTCCAAACAGTCTTGTTCAGGACCGAGCTTTGTCATCAATTCAATTGTCGCTGATGTTTTAAGTGAAATCGCCGGCGCCTTGGAAAAAGCCAGAGATGTTCGCAAAGAAGCCCAGAAACTTCTCAAGAAGATCGCTAAAGATCATCAGCGTGTGATTTTTAACGGCGACAACTATGCTGACGCCTGGGTCGTTGAAGCTGAAAAACGGGGTCTGCCCAACATCCGCTCCTCTGTTGAGTCGATTGAAACAATTATGGATAAGCAGAATGTGGACTTGTTTAAAAAACTCAAAGTATTGACTAAGCAGGAACTGCATGCACGGACTGAGATCCTGCTTGAAGGATATGCTGCAAGTATCAATATCGAAGCCCTGACAACACTGAATATTGCTAAGCGACAGATTATGCCCGCATGTGTTGAATATTCCGGCAGATTAGCCTCTTCCATGAGTATTGTTGCTGATTCCGGGGTAAAGTGCAGCTCGATGCAGAAGTCACTTAAGAAAGTCTGTGGTCTGATTGATGAGCTGGCTTCAGGTATTGAATCCCTCGAGGCAGCAGTAAGCAAGGCCCAGGGGATCAGTAAACCCAACACGCAGGCCCGTGCTTATCGCGATGCCGTCATCCCGGCGATGAGCAGCGTCCGTGAAGCTGCCGACTTATTGGAGGCGTTGGTCGATGCGGATCTGTGGCCTCTGCCAAGTTATGCTGAAATGCTCTTTCTGAAGTAATATTGGTTTTGTGTCCATCGGCCATCAGGCCGATTTGTGAACTACGACTCTGCCGGACTTGGTTCTATCCGGCAGAGTTTTTGCGCGAACAAGCCCGTTAGAGATTCTTATAGTAACTATTAGCCTATTATAAGGAATATAGATTGAAAAATCACATGCCATTATGGTACAGTCTTGACACACTATCAGTAAGTTTGTATGCTTGGGGGTCTTTTGAGAAGCAATCGATCTAACCGTAATCAATTAATAACAGCAGTTAGGAAGAACAATGCCGTCACGAATGCCTAAAGATCAAGGCTTATACGAAGCCAGGCGTGAGCATGATGCTTGCGGGATCGGTGCTGTCGTCAATATTTCCGGCAAGCAAGACCATTCCATCATCCAATATGCTAAAGAGGTTCTTTTGAATCTGCACCATCGTGGAGCAGCAGGCGCGGATAATGTCACCGGCGACGGTGCGGGAATTCTCTGCCAAATCCCCCATGACTTTTTAGCCACAGAACTTAAAAAGCTAAAAATCAAATTGCCTCAGTCTGGTTCTTATGGAGTTGGGATGGTGTTTAGTCCCAAAGACCCTGCGTTGCGAAATGAATGCGGTGAATTCTTAGAAAAGGCCATTGCTCACTATGGAATGAAGGTTATCGGTTGGCGTGATGTCCCCGTTTCGCCGGATTGTTTGGGTGAAATAGCTCTGTCTGCAGAACCCGCTGTCCAGCAGATTTTTGTAGATGGATGCGGCCTGACAGGGGGCGACCTCGAACGAAAATTATTTTTAGCACGCAAGCGGGCGGAGCGTTTGGTCAAGGAGACGAAGGGTGACGCGGCTGAGGATTTCTACATCAGCTCTCTATCGTGCAAAACGATCTGCTACAAAGGCATGTTTATGGCCTGGCAGTTGTTCGCCTACTATCCTGATCTTGAGGATGCCAGCTTTGCTTCAGCCCTGGCGATCGTCCATCAGCGATACAGCACGAACACGTTCCCGAGCTGGCAGTTGGCCCAGCCGTTCCGTTGCATTGCTCACAATGGTGAAATTAACACGCTTAGCGGCAACCGCAACTGCATGCGGATGCGAGAAAAACGCATGGAAAGCGCGATCCTTGGAGATGACCTGACTGACTTGCTTCCAGTTTTAACACCCGGGGCGAGTGATTCGGCGTGTTTTGACAATATGCTGGAATTGCTGAATCAAGCTGGCCGAAGCATGCCGCATTCCTTGATGATGATGATTCCCGAAGCATTTGGTGCCAAATATCATATCAGTACGGATAAGCGGTCTTTTTACGAATATCACGCCTCGATCATGGAGCCTTGGGATGGTCCAGCGGCGATGGTCTTTACCGATGGGCGGCTTCTGGGCGGCACACTTGACCGGAATGGATTGCGTCCAAGCCGTTATACCATCACGACTGATGGGATTGTGGTGATGGCCAGTGAAACAGGGGTGGTTGAGTTTCCGCCCGAAAAGGTCCGCTCAAAAGGCCGCCTTCAACCGGGTAAGATGTTCTTGGTCGACACTCAAGAGGGACGCATTATTACCGACAATGAGATCAAGGGTAAAATTTCAAGACAAAAACCTTATCGCCGCTGGTTGAATGAAAACTGGATCGAATTAAAAGGTTTGTTTGAGACCCCACTGCTTGAACATGGGACACCGGAAACACTGACCAAACGCTTGAGAATGTTTGGGTATACCCGTGAAGAGTTGCAGGTGCTTCTCAAGCCCATGGCACTGAATGGACAAGAACCTGTCGGCTCTATGGGAGCCGATAATCCTCTTGCCGTTCTGAGTGATCGCCCCCGGCTTCTGTATGATTATTTCAAACAGCTGTTCGCACAGGTTACCAACCCACCGATCGACCCACTGCGCGAGGGGTTGGTCATGAGTCTGATGAGTTTCACCGGAAAGAAATTGAACATTCTGGATGAAACTCCCGAACACTGCAAACAGCTTAAGCTGCCTCACCCGGTGTTAACCAATGAAGATATGACACTGCTTCGCCATGTCAACCGGGAGGATTATAAGATCGAAACGGTTCATTCTGTTTATTCACTGGATGTGAATAATCCTGCCGGTGCTCTTGAAAAAGCCATCGCACGGCTGATCGCTGGTGCCGAAGACGCTATTATACGGAAACATGCTTCATTAATCATCATCAGCGACAAAAGTGCTGACAAAACAAAAGCCCCGATTCCAGCGTTGCTAGCCGTTTCGGCTGTGCATCATGCCCTGATCGAAAAAGGCCTGAGGGGCGAAGCAGGATTAATCGTGGAGACAGGCGAAGCACGGGAAGTCCAGCATTTCTGCCTGCTGTGCGGGTTTGGTGCCAATGGCGTGAATCCTTATCTGGTCTTTGAGGCTCTTCATTACCTGCAGCAGGAGGATCATCTACCGGCCGATATGGAGGCACCTCAGATAGCCAGCAATTACATTGCCGCGGTCAAAAAGGGTATCTTGAAAACAATGAGTAAGATGGGCATCTCTACACTTCGCAGTTATTTCAATGCCCAGTTGTTTGATGCCATCGGTATCCATAAAAAGGTCATCGACACGTACTTCACCGGAACCAGTTCCCGTATTGGGGGGATCGGTCTCGAGCAGATCGCTGCTGATATTCAAACACGCCACCAAGAAGCTTATGGCTCAAGACGGCTTGGCGCACTTGAATTGGACTTCGGTGGTGACTATATGTATCGCTTGGACGGTGAACGCCACTTGTGGAATCCGACGACGATCAGTCGAATGCAACATGCGGTCTACTACAATGATGCCAAAGCCTATGAAGAGTTTTCCATGGCTATCAACGAACAAAACACCGCTTTATGTACACTCAGAGGGCTCTTTAAATTTAAAGAAAGCAACTCTATTCCGCTGGAAGAGGTTGAACCGGCAAGCGAAATTGTCAAACGATTTTGTACCGGTGCGATGAGCCATGGTTCGATCAGCAAAGAGGCCCATGAATGTATGGCCATCGCGATGAATCGCCTGGGCGGGATGAGTAACACTGGCGAGGGTGGTGAAGATCCGGCCCGCTACACCCTTGAACCGAATGGCGACTCTAAGAACAGTGCTATTAAGCAGGTTGCCAGCGGACGTTTTGGCGTAACAATTGAATACCTCTCTAAAGGCAAAGAGATTCAAATTAAAATGGCACAGGGTGCTAAACCCGGTGAAGGCGGCCAGTTGCCCGGTAAAAAGGTGACCCAAGAAATTGCAACCCTGCGTTATTCGACACCGGGTGTCACGCTTATCTCGCCACCGCCGCATCATGATATTTACTCCATCGAGGACCTGGCCCAGCTGATCTTTGATCTGAAATGTGCCAATCCCGAAGGTAAAGTTTCGGTTAAATTGGTTTCTGAGGTTGGTGTTGGTACCATTGCGGCAGGTGTTTCTAAAGGCAATGCGGACGAAGTTTTAATCAGCGGCTATGATGGCGGTACCGGGGCCAGCCCACAGTCTTCGATCAAACATGCCGGCTGTCCCTGGGAAGTCGGGCTGGCTGAAACACAACAGGTATTGGTCATGAACAAACTGCGTGACCGTATCCGGGTTCAAACGGATGGCCAACTTCGAACCGGTCGTGACTTGGTCATCGCCGCCCTGCTGGGTGCTGAACAATTTGGATTTGGAACCGGAGCTTTGGTGAGTATGGGATGTATCCTGTTGCGTAAATGCCATGAAGGTGCCTGCACCTATGGCATTGCCACTCAGGACCCGGAATTGCGAGCTCGTTTTGCTGGAAAGCCCGAACATATTGTCAACTATATGACCTTTGTTGCCGAAGAGGCCCGTCAATTGATGGCTCAATTAGGCTTCAGGACTGTCAATGAAATGGTGGGTCGCGTCGACAAACTTTGTATGCAGGACGCAATTGACCACTATAAGGCCAAGGGTTTGGATTACTCCATGATCTTCGAGCAGCCAAAGGTCAAAGATCATCGTGAGTTATATAATTCGAAGTCACAGGCCAGCCCACTGAAAGAGCATCTGGACTGGAACATCATGGAAAAATCAAAGGCCACATTCGAAGATGGTCAAAAGTCACAGATCCACATGGCGATCAAGAACACCGACCGGACTGTCGGCACCATCCTGAGCAATCGGCTGGTCAGTCAATTTGGTCCCAACGGACTTGAAGATGACACCCTGGAAATCGAATTAACGGGTTCAGCCGGGCAGAGTTTTGGCGCTTTCTTAACAAAGGGGGTCACCTTGAAACTGGTCGGTGACAGCAACGACTATCTGGGCAAAGGTCTCTCGGGAGGCAGGATTATCGTGGAAACCCCACCGGGATCTCCATTCCTGGCCCATGAAAATATCATCGTAGGTAATACTCTTCTGTACGGTGCGACTCGGGGCGAGGTCTTTATCAACGGCATGGCCGGTGAACGTTTCTGTGTCCGTAATAGTGGCGCAACCGCTGTCGTTGAAGGTGTTGGTGACCACGGATGCGAGTACATGACCGGTGGACAGGTTGTTGTTTTAGGCCAGACCGGATGCAATTTTGCGGCGGGCATGAGCGGCGGAATCGCTTATGTGCTTGATGAGCATCAACTGTTTGACACACTCTGTAATTTAGATATGGTTGACTTAGAAAGTGTTTGGAAGGAAGACGACCAGGAATTGCTCTATGACCTTATCCAAAAGCATGAAAAACTGACGCGGAGTTCTCGCGCTCGGCGCATCCTGGATGCCTGGCCCGATATGGTCGGACGATTTGTTAAAGTGATCCCCATTGACTACCGTAAGGCCCTTGAACGGATGCGAGCAGAAGAAGATCGGAATACAGATACAACTCCAGCAACTGAGGAGGTATTTCATGGCTAAAGCGAGAGGCTTTCTAGACTATAAGCGTCAACCGGTTCCATACCGCCCTATCGAGAACAGAGTCAAAGACTACAAGGAAATCGAAATTCCTTTAACGCCTGATGAACTCGTTCAACAGGCAGCACGATGCTCGGACTGCGGTATTCCGTTCTGTCATGGTGATGGGTGTCCAGTCGCCAATTTGATTCCAGAATTCAACGAATTGGTTTGTCAGGGCAAGTGGAAAGAAGCCTGTGATAATTTGCACTCTACCAATAATCTCCCTGAAATGACGGGACGTATTTGTCCGGCGCCCTGTGAAACTTCCTGTACGCTGTCCATTAACGATAAACCCGTTCTCATTCGCCATATCGAATACCAGATCGTTGAACGAGGATTTGTTGAAGGCTGGGTCAAGCCCCTATATCCCACCCAAAAAAGCGGTCGCAGTGTCGCTGTTATTGGCTCCGGTCCAGCGGGGATCTCTGCGGCGCAACAGCTTGCCCGAATGGGTCACACGGTAACCGTGTACGAAAAAGATGAAAAACCCGGCGGCCTGCTCAGGTATGGCATACCGGACTTCAAGCTGGAAAAATGGACCATTGATCGGCGCATTAACCAGATGAAAGCTGAGGGTGTGGAATTTCGATGCAATATTAATGTCGGACGAAATTTCAGCGCTAAAGACCTGGTTGCTCAGTACGACGCTATTGCCCTGACCATGGGCGCTGGCCAACCACGCGATTTACCCGTCGAAGGTCGAGACTACAACGGTATTCATTTTGCCATGGATTTCCTGACACAACAGAATAAGCTCATTTCAGGTGAAATGCTTTCAGATCCGCCTATCAACGCAAATGGAAAACACGTCATTGTGATTGGCGGCGGAGACACCGGCAGCGATTGCGTTGGCACGTCACGCAGGCAGAATGCGGCCTCTATTCACCAACTCGAAATCCTGCCCCAACCCCCTGAGGACCGACCCGACGACACCCCATGGCCGATGTGGCCTCGCACCATGCGTACTTCCTCCAGCCATGAAGAGGGCTGCGAACGAATGTGGAATGTCCTGACGAAGAAATTTAATGGTGACCCAAACGGTGTCAATGAGATCGTTGCATGCAAAGTCGAGTGGACACAGGATAACGGCCAATGGAAAATGAAAGAAGTGCCGGGGTCTGAGTTTACTCTCAAAGCTGATTTAGTGCTCTTGGCAATGGGCTTTGTGCATGTAGAGCATGGTCCCTTGGTCCAGGATATTCGCATTGATCTCGATGATCGTGGAAATATCGTTGTCAACAGCGGGCAGACGAGTCACCCGAAGATTTTTGCAGCTGGAGACGCTGTTAGCGGAGCCTCGCTTGTCGTCAGGGCCATTGATGCGGGCAGAAAAACTGCCGATGCTGTTGACCAATACCTTTGTCAGTTGTAAAATATGCCGCAGAGATCATTTTTTTAGCAAAGGAGCGATCAATGCCCCTCCGATTCGGCTTGGCTCAGATCAATGCAACCGTGGGTGATATGCATGGCAATACAACCCTCATGAGCCATCTGATCGATTCGGCAAAGAAGAAGGGTCTTGATGTGGTTGTCTTTCCAGAATTATGCGTTTGCGGTTATCCACCAGAGGATTTGCTCCACAAACTCAAATTCCTTCACGATAACGAGTCTGCACTGAAGGAACTGTCACACTATACCACTTCGATAACCGTGGTTGCCGGTTTTGCCCTGGAAGAGTCAGATCAATGCTTTAATGCCGCTGCCATTATTGAAAACGGAAATATCCAATCCATTTACAAAAAAGGGTTGTTGCCCAATTATAGTGTTTTCGATGAAAAACGCTATTTTACCCCCGGCCTAAACCCCGTTATTTTTCGAAAAAAAGGACTCACTATCGCTGTCACTATCTGTGAGGATATCTGGGATCTGGACTGGCTGGATCAATTCTTAGACGGAGAAAAACATCGTCTGGATTTGATTATCAATCTTTCGGCATCTCCTTTCAACTCCGGCAAGATACAGGAGCGGCAGAATATTCTGGCTCGCTGTGCAGGTCATTTTAATTGTGCCGTCGCCTACTGTAATCTTGTCGGCGGCCAAGATGAACTGGTCTTCGACGGACGCAGCATGGTGGTCGATTCACAGGGCACTGTCATCACGCAGGCCAAAGAATTTGAAGAGGATCTTTGCATTGTTGATCTTGAAAAGATGCCGGATGGACGGTTGGGGATTACTCCGATCAGCCCTTCTTACGCTCCATCAGAACCGCTGGATGATGTTTTTGAAGTGCATCAGGCCCTGGTTAAAGGAACCAGAGATTATATACAGAAGAACGGTTTTTCAAAAGTTGTCATCGGTATCAGCGGTGGGATTGATTCGGCCCTTGTTGCTGCTGTTGCGGTTGAAGCAATAGGAAATGAGAATGTCGTCGGGATCAGTATGCCATCCCGGTTCAATACACATGCAACGCGCAGCGACGCCGCAACACTCGCCGAAAACCTGGGCATCGAGTTTCACACCGTCCCCATTGCCGACACAATGGATGCCTTTAGCCAGGCTCTTGAGTCCGTGGATGGATGGGATGAAATGGGCCTTGCCTATGAAAACCTGCAGGCACGCATTCGCGGGACAATTCTGATGTCATATTCCAATCAGTTCGGTTGGCTGGTGCTGACCACAGGCAATAAAAGCGAAACGGGTGTGGGCTATTCGACGCTGTATGGAGACACTGCTGGCGGTTTTGCTGTGATCAAAGATGTTCCTAAAACCCTGGTGTATGAGTTATGCCGATTTGTCAACAAAGAGAGAGAAATCATTCCTGACAGTATTATTTCTCGGCCTCCGTCTGCCGAACTGCGGCCGGATCAAAAAGATTCTGACTCGCTACCCGATTATGACCTGCTGGATGCGATTTTAAAGAATTATGTAGAGTTGGACCACTCCACCGAAGAACTCATTGGTGCCGGGTTTGATGCGGAACAGGTTCGCCGTATCATCCGTCTGGTGGACCGCAATGAATACAAACGCCGTCAATCCCCTCCGGGGATCAAAATCACCCCCCGTGCCTTTGGCAAAGACCGCCGAATGCCCATAACGAACCGCTATAATTCATAATCTCACGAACTTTCTGATTTCGCACCGGTAGTATAGGAAGACCATCAATCTGAATCTCAGTGAATCGGAGGTGCTTATGAAAGTAACGGTTTTTAATACGAAGCCTTATGTTGAGCAGTTTTTTACGCGTGTGAATGCTGATTTTCATCACGAACTCCTCTTTCTTGAAGACCATCTGACTGCGGAGACTGCAGTGCTGGCAGAGGGATCCCGAGGTGTTTGTATCTTCGTCAACGACACGACCGATGCGGGAATCCTTCAACAATTAAAAGACGTTGGCGTCGAATTGATCGCCTTGCGATGCGCCGGCTTCAATAATGTCGATCTCGAGGCGGCTGAGAAACTTGGACTTTGTGTCGTCCGCGTGCCTGCTTACTCGCCTTATGCTGTTGCCGAGCATACGGTCGGGCTCATTTTGGCACTGAATCGACGAATCTATCGTGCCCATACCCGTGTTCGGGAAGGCAATTTTTCATTAGAGGGTCTGATGGGGTTTGATCTCAACGGGACGACCGTTGGCATTGTCGGTACGGGGAAAATCGGTGAAATCGTTTCAAAGAT
>CALKKA010000190.1 GCA_937995495.1 uncultured Phycisphaerae bacterium | reverse complement strand
AAAAAGTAGTCGTATGTTATTACCGGGATGGCCAAAAGTACGAGCAGGAACTGTCTATAGAAGTCCTCACTCCTGTGGTACCTTGGAACCTGCTTTATGACATTGAGCCGGACTATCGTGTTTATGCAGGATTAACTTTTGTACAATTAAACCGAAACTTACTCAGTAAGTGGGGCCAAAACTGGGTTTCTGAGATTCCATTTGACCTAAGATACCTCTTTTTTGAGGCTGATCAACTCAATGAAAATCCACTTCGAAAAGAGTATGTCGTCATTTCGGAGATCCTCCCAGACGAGGTCAATGCCTATCTTGAGCGCTACAAATTCCGGGCCATTGAAACCGTTAACGGCATCAAAATAAACAAGTTAGAGGATCTTGATACAGCTTTTGAAACAGACGAAGCAGGCTTCTGGATCGTAAAATTGATCGGCAGCAAGACCCCGATGATCATCGATGCTGAGAAAGCCAGAAGTCGACACAATGCGATCATGCAAAAATATCAAATTCCAATGGAGACAAAGACCAATGAAAAGGAATTTCTGTTTTAATCTCGCAGTCCTCCTCGCCACAGCCGCGGTTTCAAACTGTTTTGCTGGAACGTTAGATTTATCTGAGCCGATGAAAGAGTCGTTGGTCTACCTGGACATATCCAGCAGTTCCTATGATCTTTCCCAGCCGTGGAATCCGCTCCCGATCTCAAAAAAATCCGGCTACGGATGTGCGGTTGGTCCCTATGAAGTCTTAACCATCGCAGAGAATGTGACAAATGCAACTTACATCCAGACAAGACGTTATGGCCAGAATGCCTATGTCACGGCAACCGTTAAGATCGTTGATTACGAGTACAATCTTTGCCTGTTAGAGCTCGATAAACCCGCTATGGGTAAACCTCTAACGCCCTTGTCATTTATTGAATCATTTCCAAAGGGAGAACAGCTAACCGCGTATTGGCTCTCGTCTGGAAACCATTTAACAACATCCCAAGCAACTCTTGACCGCGCTGAAATGAGCCGATCGCTGGTTTCCTTTGTCAGTACACTTACTTTCTTTGCGACCAATGTTTCTCGCCCTTTCGGAGATGGCCAAGTGTGCTGCCATGAAAGCGACCCCATCGGTATCGCCGCATGGGGAACAGAAACCGATGTGGGGATTATTCCCGCAGAGACGATCAATCGATTTCTAAGTCATTGCAAGAAAGAGGGTTATTCGGGATTTTCTTCTTCTGGATTCCGTGCATCCGCCCTGCTGGATCCAGCCAGAAGAAAGTATCTCAATGTCCCAGACGACATCAAACATGGGATGTATATCAGCGATGTCTACACCATTGGCACCGGCTGTAAAGAACTCCAGCTAGGCGATGTAATTCTGTCTATTGACGGCAAGCAATTAAATCCCTACGGCCGCTATGAGCATCCTGAATATAAACGCATCTCTTTTTCCCATATACTTTCACAAATTCCTGATGGCACCCAAATCCCTTTTCAGATCATTCGTAACGGTGAAATCATGGCCCTGGAGATTACCGGAAGCAATGTTGCGTCCGATAATATGCTCGTTCCCTATTATTTATATGATAAACAGCCTGAATATTTTGTTACTGGTGGATATATTTTTCAGAGACTGAATCGGGACTATCTGGGGATGTGGGGAAACGAGATGAGCGGCAACGCCCCCCCCCACCTTTATCATTACCAAAAAGACTTTTCTTACAAGCCTACCCAAGAGCGAGAGGATATTGTTATTCTAAGTTATGTTATGCCCGCGGAGATAAACCTTGGCTACCAGCAGCTTTCCCATCTGGTCGTGGATTCTGTTAATGGGATGAAAATCGCTTCAATGAAGCATTTTGCTGACACTGTCACCGCTGCCGATAACGGCGATGTCCTGGAGATCACTTTTGAGATGGACTCACCTGTCCTTATTATTCCAAAGTCTCAGCTAACATCGGCAAATGCTCAAATTTCTCGATTGTATGGGATATCTAAAATGATGCATCTCGGCGAGTAATATTTCTTTTATACCCCCACCAAAGAGTTTTTCACGTGAAACACCCCTTTTTTTGTTTCCAACCCCCTTTCTGGAAATGCATTCTGTTTCACGTGAAACATACTTGTTTTTTAGTTGTTTTTTTTAATCACCTCTGTATAACTATATCGATAAGAGAAAGGAAGCTGTTTAACTCAATTGTATGGAGGCAAAAATGTCAGATACAAAAAAAGTCAAAAAACCCCACCTCGGACGCGGCCTGGAAGCGCTGCTTGGACCCATGACACAAAAAGCCCAAAACACAGAGGAATCTGAAACTGTTTCTAAATTCCCGCCAGACGAGAAACTTAGACTTTCAAAAAACGAGCTTTCCATTAGTCAAATCGAAGCGAATCCATTCCAACCAAGAACGGTTTGGGACGAGGAACAACTTGCTGACCTGAGCCGGTCGATCAAAGAAAATGGAATCATTCAACCAATCATTGTCCGCAAGAATACAGATGGCTATGAGATCATTGCGGGTGAACGGCGTTACCGGGCAGCCTGCCTGGCAGGACTCGAAACAGTTCCGGTTCTGGAGCGAAAAGCAACTGACGATGAGATGCTCGAACTGGCATTAGTCGAGAATATTCACCGTACAAACCTGAACCCGATAGAGCGGGCGAAGGCCTATCAGCGTTTTATTGACACCTTTAATCTGAATCAAACAGAAGCAGCAAAGCGACTGGGAGAGGATCGCACGGTTGTCGCTAACCATCTTAGGATACTAGACTTACAAAAAGACATTCGAGATATGTTATCGGACGGAAAAATTGGGATGGGCCATGCGAGGGCGATCCTGGCGTTGCCTTCCGAAGACCTTAGAAGGAAGCTGGCGAACCGGGCTATGGCAGGGCGACTCAGTGTGCGGGAGGTTGAACGGCTCGTCAGAAAGCATTTGGAAGGTCAGCCTGAAAAGGCACCACAGATAAAAGAAAAAGAGGCCCACATTGTAGACTTAGAGCGAAGGCTTCAAACACTGCTCGGCACCAAGGTCAACATCAAACCGAATAAACGAAACAATCGCGGCCGTATTATCATCGATTACCACTCAATTGACGAATTCGACCGACTCACAGAGAAAATGGGGCTTGCTGAAGAGGATTAAACGCTATTTTTGAAGAAATGTTGGCGTAAGCTTGATTTTCTGATAAGATTCCCCGCTTCAGATTCATCAATGCGGTATAATTTAGGTGTCGATTAATGCCCAAAAGCCCTTTTAACGTTGTACATCAGAAATTGGATGCCAATTTCGGCGACTTTGGCGGGTGGTCTCTGCCAGCAGATTTCGGGGACATCGAGACCGAATCCATGGCTCTTTCTGAGAGCTGCGCGGTGGTAGATCTGTGCAGTTTTGGGCGAATACAGATTAGCGGCAATTCTGCAAAAGAAACAATTAACAGTTTTTTCAATACTGAAAAAGGCAAAGTCTTCCCCGATAGCTGGACATGGGCGACGCCGGTTAATAACGATATCAATACGCTGTGCCGGATATTCAAGTTGAATGGCAGCTATACACTGCTGACTCACCCGGAGCATACGGAATCGCTCTGCCAGTGGGTGGAGTCCCTTGCTACGAGCGGGGTTACAGTTACAGATGTAACAACTAAGACGGCGATGCTTGGATTGTATGGGCCGAAGGCCTTTGAATCGATGCGAGGCGTACTGCCCTTTGAAATTGACCATCTGGACAGGGGGGATGTGGAGAAAATGTCATTTATGATGATGAACTTCACCTTACTGCGCGGAAGTTGGCTCAACGCTGAGGGTTTGGAGTTGATCTGCCCGGCTGCAGCGGGACCTATTGCCGCAGGAGCCGTCGCTAAGTATCGACATAAGCATAACATAACTCCTGTCGGGATGAACTGCCTTCAGGCATCAATCGCTGAAACAAAGCGGCCCATATAAACCCCGACCACTTTTTATTGGATTTGTCCATAATATAGCACTTGCGAACTCGATTTTTCATGGAATCGGGCCGCTGTTTATGCTATATATTTCCTTTCTGGATATTTTCTCAAAGTTTGAGTTTACTACTTATTATATACGGATACATATTTATGTTTGCGATTATCAGTGACATTCATTCAAATTTAGAGGCCCTGTCTACGGTCCTGGATGACATTGAAAAGCGGGGCATCAAGACCATCTATTGCCTTGGTGATGTGGTGGGCTATGCAGCCAACCCGTTGGAGTGCCTGGATTTGGTGATCGAGAAAACAGAAAACTGTGTGCAGGGCAACCATGACTACGCCGCGATGTACGAGCCGACCAATTTTAATTCCGGCGCCGAATCGGCAGCCTATTGGACGCGTAAAGTGCTCGAGGAAGAGCCCAACCGCGAAAAAAGTGACCAGCGGTGGCGATACCTTGGTAACCAGAAAATGCGTTGGACCATGGACTGCAAGATGACCGATGTCAATGCGACACTCGATTTCGTACACGCTTCGCCGCGGCGTCCGATCAACGAATACGTTTTCCCGGATGATGTCTATACCACCTCCGGTAAGATGGCGGCACTGTTCGAACGCATTAAGCATGTTTGCTTTGTCGGGCATACGCATTTGCCGGGTGTATTCCTCGAAGACCCGGATTTTTATTCACCGGATGAACTCGGCGGAGTGTACCCGATCATTCCTGATGAAAAGGCTATTATCAATGTCGGCTCTGTCGGGCAACCCCGTGATCGAGACAACCGCGCCAGCTATGTGTTTATTGAAGACAACACTGTAAACTTCGTGCGGCTCGAATATGATTTCAAGGCCGCCGCCGCGAAGATTTATGAGATTCCGGAACTGGACAACTTTGAAGGTGACCGACTCGCTGACGGGCGATAGCTTTTTTGCTGTTCGCTTGGTGAGTTGCGAGATCTGTAGTATAAGCTGTGTAATGTTAAAGGGTGGTTTCCGTTTTTAGCGGAAGCTTTTTTATTAAAGGGCGTTCATTCGATGAAAATGAAAACAGCAGGGATTGCGGTTTTATCAGTTTTTTGTTTGTTTTGCGGTTGGTTGATTGTTGATGCAGTGGTTCACCATCCGCAGCAGACAAAGCAATTGCTCGGCAAGATGGTTCCCCTGGCCGCTGAACTTAACGAAACCAAAACGCCTGCGGACACTTCCGTTGAGATGGTCGAAGAAGTTATCACGGCGGCTCCGGTGGTTTACCCACAGCTTTCGGCAGCTAACACCACTGAACAGGTTGTTACACTTGGTGCGCTTTATGATGAAATTGAGCGATCCAGCGATGAAAGCAACTATAAATTCCAGGTTGAACTGACCAGCAAAGGCGCCGCGATCCAAACACTTTCGCTCAGTGAGTTTAAAGACCGAAACACCCAAGACCCCGCGCCGCTGGTTTTATTGTCACCATTGGGCAGCGGCAAGAATACTTATTCGTTGGCCAATACCGCCCTCAAGGTGGCTCCAGCGGATGCTGAAACATTTGACAGCAGGGCGTTTCCGCTAAACAAACTCAACTGGAAGTTGGTTGAAACAGAAGCAAGTGATGAAGCCCGCTTTGAAGCGATCATGAACGATGCCAACATCGACACGGATATGCTTAAGGTTGTTAAGACCTATCGTGTTAAAGCCGGCAGTTACGATCTGGCCTGTGATGTCGCCGTTGAAAATCTTTCCGACCAACCAATCAAAGTTCTGATGCAAATGCAAGGTCCGGGGGGGATGAACCGGGAGGGTGTGCGTCAAGATGCACGAAAAATAAAAGCGGCCTACAAGTCCAGCGAAACCGGTGTTGCTGTTGAAGCCCTCGATGTGGCTGCTATGAAGAAGAAACTTCAAAAAAATGATACGGATGCTTTCAAGGTTAAAGGCAAGAATACCGAAAATGCTCTGCTCTGGTCGGCGCTGACAAATAAATACTTCGCTGCGATCGTACGGCCTGTAACAACAGAAACGCAAAGCAGTCCATGGCTGAAGTTCTCGCAGGCACAGTACTATCCGGCACCGACTCTAAGGGATGACGATAAGGATTTGCAGAACGGTTCGTTCAGTATGACCAGTCAGCCGATCATCCTCGCGGCGACCGGGCAGGAGAATGCACAGCAATCATTCTCATTAGAGATGTATGTCGGCCCTAAAGACAAAAAAGTCTTTAAAAAGAACGCGATCTATCATTCGTTGCAGTATTTCAAGACCATTGATTTTCGTGGCTGCTGTTGCCCGCAGTCGGTTATCGCCCCGATGGCATTCGGTATTATGTGGATGATGAATACAATGTACACACTGATGGGCCCGCTGGGTAACTATGGTGTGGTCATTATGTTCCTAGTGTTCCTGGTGCGACTGGCGATGCATCCGATCACCAAGAAAAGTCAGGTGTCGATGATGAAGATGCAGAAGTTGGCGCCGAAGATGCAGGAGATCCAGAAGAAGTACGCCAACAACAAGCAGGAAATGAACAAGCAGGTCATGGCGATGTATCGGGACCACGGCGCTTCGCCGATCTCGGGGATGGTGCCGATGATGCTGCAGATGCCGATCTGGATCGCCTTGTGGACGGCGGTTTATACCAGCATCGACCTTCGCGGCGCTGGTTTCCTGCCAGTCTGGATCACGGACCTGTCCATGCCGGATCAATTGTTTGCGATCCCTTATGCGGCCAAGATACAAACTCTTCCCTTTATCGGTACATTCTTTCCGGACTACTTTAACCTCCTGCCGATCCTGATGGGCGTGGTGATGTATGCCCAGCAGAAGATGATGCCATCGGCGCAGGCCTCGGCTTCGACCAACCCGCAAATGGCCCAGCAGCAAAAGATGATGATGATCATGATGCCGCTGCTGTTCCCGGTGATGCTCTATAGCGGCCCATCCGGCGTAAACCTATATATCATGTCCAGCATCAGCGCGGGTGTCATCGAGCAAAAAGTTATCCGCAAGCACCTGAAGGAAAAAGAAGAACAGGAGTCGATCGGCAAGGTCCCCGTCACGGCTAAGACCGGCGGCAAGCTCAAAAAGAAAAAGCCCAAACCGTTCTACAAGGGCTAGCATTTCAGAACAAACAATGCAACTGCAGTCATGTTCAGGATTGATGACACAATCGCGGCGGTGAGTACAGCGACCGTTCCCGTCGGTGCGGCAGGGCGGAGCATCATCCGAGTTTGCGGGCCGGACACATTTGCGGTTCTGTCGAAAATCGTTACCGCACCCCAGCCGATCCAAAAGAACCGTATCAGCCGGTGCGTTGTCCATGTCGATGACGAGCTTGACATCGACGGGTTGCTCTACGCTTTTTTTCAGCCGCACTCCTATACAGGACAAGATTTAGCGGAACTGCACCTGGATGCGTGCGGGGCGATTATTGAGGCAGTCCTCGAAAAACTTTACCAACATATCAGGCCCGCCGCGGCTGGGGAGTTTACGCAGCGGGCATTCCTGAACGGCAAGATGGATTTAACGCAGGCCGAGGCCGTGGCGGAAATTGTGTCGGCGGCTAATACCACGCAGCTTGCCGCCGCCGAGCGATTACTGCATGGGCGATTTTCGGATACGGTCGCAATGCTGCGTTCCCGAATCATCGAATTGCTGGGTCGTCTTGAGGCGGGGCTGGACTTTTCCGAAGAAGACATCGTGTTTATCTCAACCGAAGATGCTCTCAAAGAGGTCGATGCGGTCCGTCAACAACTTGTGGGGCTGCTCGAAGGCAGCATTCGTTGCGAACGCATTATCGACATGGACTCGGTCGGTCTGGCGGGTGTGCCGAACGCAGGCAAAAGCCGCCTGCTCAATAGGCTGCTGGGGCATTCACGAAGTATCGTTTCTGACACTGAAGCCACCACGCGCGATGTCCTGACAGGACTGCTGAAACTGGAGAATATCAACTGTGTCCTTTTTGATTGTGCAGGCCTGTTAAGCGAAAGCCAGCAGGGTACACAAATCAACCAATTGTCACATGAGGCTTCGCTGGCGGCACTGAACACCGCGGCGTTGGTACTGTTTTGTGTGGATGCCGGGAAGCAGGATCTAGAAGCGGAAAGACAAATGCGTCAGCAGATCACCGCCGAGACCGTCCTCTATGTAATGACCAAGATCGACACAGTGACACCCGAACAGGTCACTCAACAGCAGGCTGCACTGGGTTCTCTGTTCGAGGCGGAATTTATTTTAACCAGCGCTGTAACACAAGAAGGCTTAGGGCCATTGAAGAATCAAATCCAAGCCGAACTTTTGCGCCACCGTTCGGCCGACCAGGAATATGAAAGCCGCCATATGATCAATCAGCGGCACGAGCGGAAGCTGACTGAGGCGATCCAGTTGCTGGGCGAATCAGCCCATGAGATCAAAGCGAATTCGACAGAGATCACCGCGATGCTGTTGCGGCAGGTCTATGAACTTCTGGGTGGGCTGGAAACAGAGGACATCAGTGAAACGATACTGGATGATATTTTTTCACGGTTTTGTATTGGTAAATAGGAACCACGAATGGACACTAATGAGCACAAATTAAATCTTAAAAAGAAATAATTAGTGTATATTCGTGTTGATTAGTGGTTCGATCTGTAACGGTGACGAAAGAAAAACAATGGACGAACTGACCGAGCACCAAAAACAGCGGATGATCGAAGCGGGTCGTGCGGTGCTGAATATGTCCCACGGCATCAAAAACACTCTGCAGGCTATTGGCTCGGGCCGGGATGTCATGGATGAGGCGCTGGATCGAAGTAATATTGATGTGGCCAAACGGACATGGGGGATTCTCAAACAAAATCTTGAACGCATCGAAAAGTTGTCTCTGGACATGCTCAAATTCAGCAAAGACGAAACCCTGAACCTGAAGCCCTGTCATTTCAATCACCTTGTTGAGTCTGTGGTCGAAACGATGCGACCGCAGGCCGAGCAGCGACAGGTCACCATCATCACCCAGACCGAAGCACAACTTGAAGCGACACCCCTGGACGCCGAAAAGATGCGTGATGTTGTTATAAATCTGTTGGTCAATGCCATTGAGGCGGTCGAACCCAACACCGGACAGATTCTAGTCCAGACTGAATTAGATAAGGACGGTCAGCAGGTTGTTCTGCGCGTCAATGACAATGGCAAAGGCATTGAAAAAACCGACTCAATCTTCGAGCCGTTCTATTCCACCAAAGACAATGTCGGGGCAGGACTGGGCCTAACCATCGCCCAAAAGATCGTGCAAAAACACGGGGGCACATTGTGTGCACAATCCCTGTCAGACGAAGGGGCGGTCTTCACGGTGTGTATCCCTATGAACGCTGAGGAAACGGCTTAGTCTAAATGAACGACGCCCTGTTTTCGGTCGGCGTCGAGGGATGCTTTTTTGAGTGTGTCGTAGAGTTCTTTAGGGTCGGCGACTTTTTCAAATTCAAAGAATGGGTCGGTATCATCTTTGGTTACCAGTGTTACCGAGCCGACGCCGGTCAGACAATCCAGCAGAGAACGATGCAGCTTTAAATCCACGACACGGAACATATCCAGATTGTCGATCTTGCGGCTGAAAATACCTCTTCCGTACTCGATGCGGTCCGGGCTGATCTCATAATAGATGCTTTTGAGTTGAGCCATTCGATAAAGGAGCATTAACAGCGTCATAATCCCAATGGCCATTCCGGTATAGCCGGTCCAGCGGTCGATCTGCCCAATCATTCTCGTGTCCAGCGGCTTGGTTGTCAGACTTTGGACAAGCTCACCGATCGGATACGACAACAAAAAAATCGCAACCGCCATAAACATCGCCGCGGTAAAGAAAAAGCCCAACATCCCCCACAGCGAAGGGCTGACAGCAAACAACTTGAAGTCCTCAGCGTTTTCCTCCCGGTCCGCCTCGTCCCGCCGGGCTGTATTTCGACCCAATCCCCGACGTGCATGATGCGAGACGGGCAGCCCGTCGTCATCTTCGAGAAACTCCCGGCACCAGCGGCACTTGATCGCGTCGGCGTAGATTATTTCACCGCAAAAAGGGCATTCTTTGGTTGGGTCGTGAGGCATTGAGTCCTTTCAAAATTGCATTTAAACTTCCTAAGTGCCGATAAGATATCAGTATATATCGGCTCAATGAGCAAATTGCTTTACACAATCGTTTTGGTTGCTTCTTCACAAATCCTCCAATCCCTGCTATAATGCGCCCGAAATTGAAAACCCCAAATAGGAAACAGAAAATCGTATGTCATTACCCGTAGTCGCCATTATTGGCCGCCCGAATGTGGGCAAGAGCAGTTTGCTGAATTCATTATCCGGTCAGATGATCAGTATTGTCGATCCGACCGCGGGGGTGACGCGCGATCGCGTTTCGACGATCATCAACCAAGACGACCGCTATTTTGAGCTGGTCGATACCGGCGGCTATGGCATTGTTGACAGTGACGCACTGGAAGAACATGTCGAAAGCCAGATCTTTCAGGCCATCGGTGCGGCTGATGTAGTTATTTTTATGGTCGATATCCGCGATGGCGTCATGTCGCTGGATACGAAGATCGCTCAGCTCATCCGTAAGCACGATCTGAATATCATTCTTGTCGCCAACAAGGCCGACAGCCCCAAACAGATTCCCCAGGCGGGCGAATTCGTTAAGCTCGGTTTTGGCCAGCCCATCTGTATCTCAGCGAAGAGCCTGGTGAACCGGGCGGAATTGATGGACCGGATCTGCGAGGAACTGGACCATCTGCCCAAGGAAAAACCGGCAAGCGCCGTGATGAGAGTCGCCATCGTCGGTAAACGCAACGCCGGCAAGAGTACCTTTATCAATTCCGTGGTCGGCTCTGATCGCGTGATCGCCAGCGAAATCCCCGGCACCACGCGCGACGCCGTGGATGTGCGATTTGAAAAAGACGGGAAGCAGTATGTCATCATCGACACCGCGGGCGTACGCAAAGTGGCCAAGATGAAAGACGATGTCGAATATTACGGCTACACCCGCGCGACCCGCAGCATCCACCGAGCCGATATCGTGCTGTTTATGATGGACGCGACGACAAAGATCTCCCAGGTCGATAAAAAACTGTGCCACCTGATCCGGGAGGAGTTCAAACCCTGTGTCATCGTGGTCAACAAGTGGGACCTGGCAAAAGGTTTTGCCGATACGCAGGACTACGCCGACTACCTCGATAAGGTCCTGGTCGGGATTCGGCATGCACCCATTGCGTTTACCACCGCGACCGAAGCAAAAAATACCCAGAGCGTACTGGACCTGACAGCGGAACTCTTTAAGCAGGCCAATACGAAGGTTTCAACCGGCAAACTGAACAAAGCCATCGAGATCATCTCCGAAGAAAAGGCCGGCGGCGGCCGCAAGAAGGGTGGTTTTCCGAAGATTTATTACGCTACGCAGGTTGCGACCAATCCGGTCTGCATTCTGATGTTCGTGAATAACCCCAAACTGTTCGATGAAACCTATCAGCGTTTCGCTGTCAATCGGCTCGGCGAGTTGCTCGGTCTGGAAGAGATCCCGATACGCCTGCTCTTGCGAAGACGCAGTTAGAAATAGGGATTAATATATTCCACCCTAAGGTGGGTTGTGCCTTTACCTGTTTTCGTAGTTTTTCTTGAAGCTCAGAGCCGGTCAGGTTAGTATCTTGTGCAGCATGTGGATCAATTAAGGAAAGGAGAAGAGTGCGATGTATAAGCTTGAAGATTTTCTGGTGGTCGCAGAGAAACATGAGGCTTCTGATATCCATTTGAGCACAGGGGAGCATCCTCGTTTACGAGTTAAAGGGAAACTTCACTCGCTGGGTGGGGAGGGAGTCCTCCTGGCCGAAGAAAATATAATGAAAATTATGGAGTCCACTCTTCACGAAAATCAAAAAGAAAGATGCAGGAAACTCTTTCAGGAAAATGGCTCCGTAGATTATTCCTATGAAGTATCCTTAGCAGGAAAATCCATCCGATACAGAATACAGGTCTTTCGTTCCATGGGTCAATTGTCCATTGCCATGAGGAGGATTCACTATGACATTCCAAATTTTGAACAATTAAATCTTCCTCCGATCTATCGGAAAGTCATGGAAAACCCCGAACAAAAAGGGATTATTATTGTGGGGGGTGAAACAGGCAGTGGAAAATCATCTACATTAGCTGCGATGATAGGGCATATCGCCAAAAGACCCGATAAGCACATTGTTACGATCGAAGATCCGATTGAGTTTGTATTTCGAGACACGAAGGCGCTCGTCCATCAAAGGGAAATGGGAGTGGATTTCCCGAATTATGCCGAAGCACTCCGTGCCGTCTTAAGAGAAGATCCGAATGTCATCATGATCGGAGAAATGAGAGATGCCGAGACCGTCCATGCCGCCATAAAAGCGGCTGAAACCGGGCACCTTGTATTAACATCCCTTCATACTGCTACTGCAGCCTGGACCTTCAGCCGGGTGCTTAATTTCTTCAAGGAGGCAGAACATGATGCTGTCAGGATTAATCTGAGTTATAATTTACTGGCAATCATGAACCAGATGCTTTTACCTTCAGATGAAGAAACGGTCGGCCTTATTCCGGCAACCGAAGTATTTATCAATACGCCCTCTGTCAGACAGTATCTCAGGGAGAAGGAAAAGGAATCGGAGCTATCGGATGTCATAAAGGAAGGCCACGACGGGATGCATAGTTTTAATATGTCTCTGGCCCGTTTGATTAACGAAGGCCATATTGGCATCACTGAAGCAAAAGCCTATTCGCACAATCCCCAGGAACTTGCAATGCTGATTAAGGTGACAAATGCCTGATGGATTCCGTGTTGAGGGTATCCCGATACGGCTTCTCCTGCGAAGACGTAGTTAAAAATAGAAACCCAAATAGGCAACTGTCCCTATTTTTTCTGTTTCAGACTTAAGTCTACCACATATTAATTGACGAGATGTATAAATGGGAGTTTTAAAAGCAGTTAAACGATATCACTTATCCAAGGATCGTTCCGGGTGGAATTTGACGATTAAACAAGATGGCATGGTGTGGGGTTCGTTACATCACAGAGGTACAGTCCAGGGTTTTGAAATGCAGGAGCCATCAAAATTATTTTCTGAGTTAAAGTCGTTACTTCATACGATACCTTGTTCAACAGACGCAGAGCCAGAAAGAATATTGGTAGTTGGATATAAGAATGAAGGTGAGTTTTTCGTTTCACTCAATGACTACGAAGATTATGACTGCAATTCTTCCGAAGCCTTTCTTTGGCGATATCTTGAATCGCTCGCCAAGCGGATTATTGAGAAAGCCCCTTGGGAGAATGAAATGAATAAATAGGAGTACACGATGGATGCGTTGCTTTTAATGGTTGTTTGTTTTGGTGGGTATATACTGGCCTATCATACCTATGGTCGATTTTTGGCGAAGAAGATTTTTAAGCTTCGTCCTAATGCGATGGTTCCCAGTCATGCGCAAAACGACGGTGTTGATTTTGTCCCCACGAAAAAGGGTATCATCTTTGGCCATCATTTTACCTCCATCGCCGGAACGGGCCCGATCGTCGGTCCGGCTATCGGGGTCATCTGGGGCTGGCTTCCCGCATTGCTGTGGGTGTTCTTTGGCAGTATCTTCATGGGTGCCGTGCACGACCTGGGCTCACTGGTCGTTTCCCTGCGAAATGACGGTAAAAGCATTTCGGAAATTGCCGCCCGCTATATCAACAAACGGGTACGGCTGATCTTCTTCATTATTGTTTTTTTCTCGCTCTTAATCATCATTGCCATCTTCGGCATTGTGATCGCCACGGTCTTTAAGCTGTATCCCGAATCGGTGATCGCGGTCTGGCTGGAAGTACCGATCGCGCTCGTGCTGGGCTATGCGATTTATAAAAAAAGTGCCAATGTCAAGCTGGCCACAGCCGTTGCTGTTTTTGTTATGTATGCGGGCGTCGTCTTAGGAGCCTGGCTCGAGCACATAAGACCCGGACTGACGAGTTTTCCAGCAGACTTCATCATTCCGCCAACAGGACTATGGACGATCATCCTGTTAATCTATGCCTGGGTCGCTTCAACCCTGCCGGTGACGACGCTGCTGCAACCGCGGGACTATATCAACGCCTGGCAATTATTCATTATGATGGTCCTGCTGGTTGCCGGTGTGGCTGCCTC
Organism: uncultured Phycisphaerae bacterium; assembly: GCA_937995495.1. GTDB lineage: Bacteria > Planctomycetota > Phycisphaerae > Sedimentisphaerales > Anaerohalosphaeraceae > 4572-13. Next base: position 5,338 of record CALKKA010000190.1, on the reverse strand, counting down.
GGCATTGTTCGGTGGGGGTGATTTTAAGATCGTCGCTCCGGCGATCAACCATGTGGGGGCGGATGTCCCGCCGCTGATGCCGATGATGTTCGTAACCATTGCCTGCGGAGCGATCAGCGGGTTCCACTCGCTCGTCGCCAGCGGCACCAGCACCAAACAGCTTGACTCTGAAACCGATGCGCAATTTGTCGGCTATGGCTCCATGCTGACTGAAGGGGCGCTGGCCGTGTTGGTACTGTTGTGCATCTGTGCCGGCTTGGGGATGGGCCATGAAGGTCAGACCGGGTTGGCGGCATGGCAAGGCTTTTACGGTTCCTGGCTCGGGGATAAAGGGCTGGAGCATAAACTTCAGCCGGTTGTGGTGGGGGCGGCAAATATGATGGGCTCGCTCGGCATTCCACAGACGCTGGGCTTTGCGATCATGGGGGTGTTTATTTCGTCGTTCGCCGGAACCACGCTCGATTCAGCCGTGAGGATTCAGCGGTATGTCGTCAGTGAATTAACCGAGGATATTCATCTGCCTGCGTTGTCCAATCGGTGGACAGCGACCACGATCGCGGTCATCACCGCTGCAGCGCTGGCATTTATCAATACCCAAGACGGCAAGATCACATTTGGGGCCAATGCCCTGGGGGCCGTTCGGCTGTGGCCACTGTTTGGCACGGTCAATCAGCTTTTGGCCGCATTGGCGCTGCTGGTCGTAACAATGTATCTGAAGAAAAAGGGTGGTTTGAAATTCCTGGTCGCCGGCATCCCATGCGTGATCATGCTGGTCGTAACCGGCTGGGCCATGGTTCTCAATGAAATAAAATTCTGTAGAGACCGCAACATTCTGCTGATCGCTATCGGTGGGGCGGTTTTCCTGCTGGCGGTCTGGATGACGGTAGAAACGCTGATTATGTTCTGCCGGTCAAAAGCGGTTAGTCCGCCTCAGGATTGAGTGGCTCAATTGTGATTTCCGCCGTTCGTGGAAGTTTTGTTGCGTCCTGTTCAATTTGCCCGCTCTTAACATATTCATGCGGGAAATTGTAAAAGATCGTTTTTGGTGGAATTTCAGACAGATCGACAACATCGCTGTCTTTAATGACAATGTAAAGCGGATAGGCCACGCTCTCATATGCCCGAAAGGCTTCATCCGTCGCATAGATCGACATTGTTTCACGAACCTTTTCATCATTCAAGATCGCGACCTTGTAAGCGTTCTGCAATTCCTGGCTCATAAAAACGCCGATCGGTTTTGTCGTCTTGAAGGTGCGCGGTTTTAGCAGCGTCTCACTTTGCAGGACAACTTCTACCGGTTCAGCAGATTTACGTATCACACCGGCAACGCCCAGTTCCACATAAGGTGTTGCCGTAATCGGCTGTTTCCTCGCATTTTCAATCTGCTGCTGCGTCAACGAAATGCTCGCCTTTCCATTGTATCCTTTCCGCACATAGATGTTCGCAAAAGAGGGCGTAATGACCGCTTCCTTGATGAGTGAACTATTCTCATCCAGACACTGAATCGGGAGCTCTTTCTTTTCCAGTTGTTCGATGGTCGCCGTCACCTGAGGCGGTGTGCAGGACTCCAGCGTCAAAGCCAGTTCGTGGATCTTGCTGTTTTCCTTATCCTGCAGATATCTCAGAAGGTTGAGGGTGTGGGGGCCTTCGGCCCCATCGTTCTCTTGTGGGTCATAATAAAAATCCAGCCGCTCTCTGCTTTGATCGTTCAACGGGCGATTGTTTCGCTTTGAAAGATCGGATATCCTGGAAGGGGCACCTTTGAAATTAAGCGCGGTCAGTGGAATTTCTGTCTGGGGACTGCTATTTGGTAAAGTCAGCGTTACAAGCAAACCTGGGTCTGCTGATGGGGAAACCGCCAGCGTTCCGGTAAAGGTCTCGCTTTGTGCCAGCGACATATACGCCCACGCCCAGATCAAAAGCGTTAAAAAAATAACAACTAGAAATTTTTTCAGCTTATCACTCATCGTTTGTTTATGATGCTGCAGAATCCTTTTCTGTTTCAGTCCGCGACAATTTGCCCAATTTTTCCAGGACCGGCGTTGCCTCGACAAGGGCCGTCGTCAGATACCGGCGAAGCTGTGCCTCTGAGACATTGCGGATCAGGTTGCCGTCGATAGCGACCGATACAGTCCCTGTCTCTTCGCTGACAACCACCACGACCGCATCGGAACTGGTGGTCACGCCGATCGCTGCCCGATGCCGCGAGCCCAGGCGTCCGAATTGGCTGCTGGCCTCGGCCAGCGGCAACTGGACCCGAGCGGCCACAATACGATCCGCCTGAATCACCATCGCCATATCGTGCAGGACTGTCTTCGCATGAAAAATCGTCCGGATCAGCTCGCTGGTTACTTTGGCATCCACCCGGACCCCGGTCTCAATAAACTCGCCCAGCGCCACCTGCTGAGGGATCACGATAATGGCTCCGGTCCTTTCAGCGGCCATCTGTGAAACCGCCGTGATAATCTCTTCAACGGAGCGGGAAAGCTGCTGCGGGGAACTTGCAAAAAAACGAGTCTGCCCGATCCGTATCAGGCCACGGCGAATCTCCGGCTGAAAGGCTATCACTGCGATGATCAAGATGGCAATCAAAAAACCGTTGTAGAGAAAAGCGATGCGCTCCATATCGAAAGTCTTGACCACTAAATTCAGGACCAGGGAGCCGGCGACAAGAACAAAGATCATTCCGCGAAAGAGTCGTTCACCGCGGGTTCCTTCAAGAAATGTAACAATAGCATAAACGAAAATGCCGATCAGCAACAATTCGGCCGCAACGATGAGCTGCTCATTAAAGGTGGTATCCAGAATATACTCGAGGATTGAGTTCAATCGTCAGCTCTCTTATCCGGGCTTGCTAGAGATATGTGCTTATACACTGCCGGGGGGAATCCTTTCCCGTAAGATAAAAGGGTCTTGGTTATCGCACTGCCAGCCGGTGCATACGCCCGGGGCGATCGAACAGAAAGAATGCGTCAATATCGTCCTGCAACTGCCACAAGTCCGTTTTTATCGCCTCAACGTGGCGCTGGTTAACCTGCTGCTTCGTCAAACCTGGAGCGTCTAATCCTATAGCCACTCCATTGGAACAGCCCGTCAAAGCAACAATTGCTGCCAGAAGCAACACCGAAAAAACCATTTTTTTTATCATCTTTAAACCCCTGTGAAATATATTGTTATAATCATTCAATCGGTCATGTTCACACCCCAACTGTAAAAATAGGGTATTTCCTAAGAAAATTGTACCCACCCAGACCCAAAAAGTCAAAAGAAAACCCGAAACCACAACCCAAAATCAAAAAAAGCATTGACTTTCACCCCATCGCCCCTTAGACTTGCCGGGCTTTTCGGGATGCTCCGAGAGCGTTCTTAGTACTAAAAACATTGAAACCGAAAGAATAATCAGAAAGGAACGGTGGATAAATTGGCTGATGTAATGAGCATTTTACAAGAAAAACTGGACCCAAATAACCTTGAGAAGTTGACTGCGATCAAGAATGCAAAGATGCATGCATTCGTTGCAGAGGCGATCGAACTGACCAACCCGGACAGCGTGGTTGTCTTTACCGATTCCAAGGAAGATCTGGACACGATCCGGGAAAAATCAAAAAACGGTGGTGGAGAGCACTCTCTGACAATGGAAGGCCACACATACCACTTTGATGGTCCCAAGGACCAGGCTCGCGACAAGGCAAACACCAAATACCTTCTGCCCGAAGGCATGGATCTGGGTGAGAGCTTAAACTCCACGGACAAGGCCACAGGTCTGGCTGAGGTTAAGGGCTTTTTGAAAGATTCCTATGTCGGCAAGGAAATGCTGGTCTGCTTCTTCTGCCTGGGCCCGACGAACTCAGAATTCTCGATCTCCTGCGTGCAGGTGACTGATTCCTACTATGTCGCCCACAGTGAATGCCTGCTGTATCGCCCTGGCTATGAACAGTTCAAGACCGTCGGCGAAAATGACGAGTTCTTCCAGTTCCTGCATACTCAAGGCGAAACTGACGGGAACGGATGCAGTATCAATATAGATAAGCGGCGTGTTTACATGGACTTAGTCGAAAACACTGTGTATTCGACCAATACCCAATACGCTGGCAACACCGTCGGCCTTAAGAAACTGTCGTTGCGTCTGGCAATCCAGAAGGCCTCGAAAGAAGGCTGGCTGGCAGAGCACATGTTCGTCATGGGCGTCAACGGCCCGAACGGCCGCAAGACCTACTTCACCGGTGCGTTCCCGTCCGCCTGCGGCAAGACATCGACTGCGATGCTGCCGGGACAGACGATCATCGGCGACGATATCGCCTACTTACGCAAGAAAGACGGCAAGATGATGACCGCCAATGTCGAACAGGGGATCTTCGGCATCATTGAAAATGTCAATGCGGATGACGATCCGGTAATTTACGAAGCACTCAACAGCCCCGGCGAAGTCATCTTCGGCAATGTCCTGATCTCCGACGGCAAGCCGTACTGGATGGGCATGGGTTCGGACGTTACCGTCAGCGGCACTAACTACCAGGGCGCCTGGGACCCGAGCATGACCGATGTGAATCCCTCTCACAAGAACGCCCGCTACACCATTCAACTGAATGCCTTGGATAACGTAGACCCCGAGTTGGAAAATCCCAACGGCGTCCTTACCGGCGGTATCATCTATGGCGGCCGAGACAGCGATACGCAGGTGCCGGTCGAGCAGGCGTTTGACTGGACCGAGGGCATTATCGCCAAGGGCGCTTCGATCGAGTCGGAAACTACCGCCGCAACGCTGGGTCAGGCCGGTGTGCGAACCTTCAACATCATGGCCAATCAGGACTTTGTATCGATCCCGCTGGGCCAGTACATCCAGAACAATCTGGACTTCGCCAACGGTGTGGATGATGTTCCGCCGGTCTTCTCGACGAACTACTTCCTCAAGGGCGATGACGGCCAGTTCCTCAACGGCAAACTGGACAAGATGATCTGGGTGCTGTGGGCTGAACTGCGGGCCAACGGCGATGTGGAGGCCATCAAGACCCCAACTGGCTGGATTCCGAAATACGAAGACCTGGCTCCGCTGTTCAAGGAAAAACTGAACAAGGAATATACGCAGGACGATTATGTCAAACAGTTTACGGTCCGCGTGCCGAACCTGCTGGCCAAGTATGACCGTGTCGAAGCGATCTACAAAGCGAAGGTCGCCGATACGCCGCAGTTGGTGTATGACACATTTGATGCGATTCGCAAACGCTTGAAAGATTTGCAGGCCGCAAAAGGCGACTTTGTCAGCCCGCTGGACCTGTAACTGGTAGCGCGGGCGTCTCGCCCGCATAAATTATTAATTTGAGTACCCCGTCAATACAAA
>CALKKA010000189.1 GCA_937995495.1 uncultured Phycisphaerae bacterium | reverse complement strand
GCTTTTAAGTTTCCGCCCTTTTGTTTATCGGTCAGTTCCTGAAGTAATTTGTCACTATTGGTCACGAGGGTTCCTCTATAATATTGGATTCTTTGTCGGAATGATTGATATCACTTTGACTGCGAATTTAAACCGATTCTGCATTTGTGGTCTTTGAAATTGTCAAGCGCTTTTTGCTCCAGCGCCTTATAGGCACTCATCCGTTTCATCATTTGTTCAAAATTGACTAAGTGACCGTCAAATTCCGGCCCATCCACACAGACGAATTTCGTCTCTCCACCGACTTCCACTCGACATCCACCACACATTCCCGTTCCGTCAACCATGATGGTATTGAGCGAAACCTGCGTGGGAACATTAAACTCCTTCGTCGTCTCGCAACAGAACTTCATCATCATTGCGGGTCCGATGGCAATGGCACAATCCGGTTTCGGATCACGACTGCATACTTCCTTTAAGGGTTCAGTTACTAGGCCCTTACGGCCATAAGAGCCGTCATCGGTCATAACAAACAATTCATCGCTGATAGCCTTAAACTCATCTTCCAGAATCAGAAGCTCTTGATTTCGAGCACCCAGAATGCTAATGACCTTGTTACCGGCTTCCTTAAGCGCTGTTGCAATCGGTAATAAGGGTGCGTTACCAATGCCGCCGCCAACACAAACAACGGTGCCAAATAACTCAATATGGGTCGGCTTTCCCAAGGGTCCAACAATATAGCCCATCGCCTCGCCCTCCTTGAGTTCGGCCATCTGTGATGTCGCCTTTCCAACCCGCTGGTAAATCAGGCGGATGGACCCTTTTTTCGGATCCGCACCTGAAATCGTAAGAGGGATTCGTTCACCCGAGTCTTCGTCAACGGAAACGATGACAAATTGCCCTGCTTTTCGTGAACGGGCGACCAAGGGGGCTTCCACATCCATTTGAAAGACATTCTCAGATAATTTCCGGTTGCCTAAAATAGTAAATGACATAAAAAAGCTTCCTTTAGATATCTTTCTTTGACCATAAACAGCGATAACAGCATAAAGAGGGGAAGTATAGCAAGGCCCGAAAAGTATATCAAGCAGTATCAGACAGCAATCTGTGCTTATTTTGCTATTTGTGCCTCATTGAAAACACTTTAATAATCAGCCGTTCAATCGCAATAGATGCTGTTGAGTGACCCGTTTTCATGCCAAAGTCAATGCGTCCCAATTCAGCTAAAACCCCGCCAATCTGGACCAACGACAGCCGCCCGACCTGTTGCAAAAACTCATTCTGCTTGTAGCGGACACCGGTCTTTGCAGCAGCTTGTTGAGGAGAAACACCCTTCGATATCAACGCCTTGGCTCGAAACAACCTGCGAAAATGATAAGCAAAGGCGCCCACGACGGAATACTCTGCGCTTTTATCCATGGCAAACATGTTTCGGATCCTGGAAATGGCTGGACCCATCTGCCCTGAACTGACAGAATCAATCACTCCAAAAGCGTCAAACATTCGGTTGTGTCCAATAAGAGATTCAATGTCTTGAGGTGAAATGGTTTTTCGCGGAGCGACATAAACTGCCAGTTTATCCATTTCCCGACACAAACGCCCTGGATCATCGCCCACCAATTCGACAAGAAAGCGACTGGTCTGACCCTCCAGTCCAATCGCGTGGGTTTGCTGGGCATAAGAAGTAATGTAACCGGGAAGTTGATTGGAATATAACTTGCCCACCTCGATCAGGCCGCCCGTTTTCTGGAATTTCTTATGAAGTCGTGTTCGTTTGTCCCAGGAACTGACCGTTAGAATAAGTACCCCCGATGGGCTCATATCACCCAGATAGGACATCAAAGCGTCAGCATTGGCACGTACAAACGGCTCTGCATCTTTAATCAACACGATGCGTTTAGATGCTAAAAAAGGAAGCGTTCGCAGTTCGTCAAGAATGTCCGACACCTGAGCCTCACTCGCCCGGGGCTCATAGAGCGCCATACTCCGGTCCTCGGTGCCCAAAATCGCATCCACCCGTTTTTCTGATTCTCTGCTGACAAGGAATGGATCCTCCCCAACGATGACATAAAACCCCAAGGGTTTGTGTTGTTGTTTGGCTGGCACGATAAATCCCTTATTCTGATTCGACGGCTGACTCGTCTACTTCAACGGCGATCAACCGTTCTGCAGCCACAAGTCGGTCTCCCTGCTTCAATGAGATCATCCGAACACCTGCGGTATTGCGCCCGATGGATCGCACTTCCTCCAGGCCGGTTCGTACGATCATGCCATTGGCCGTGATCATCATCAATTCGTCATCGTCATGAACCGCCTTGATCGTTACAACATCTCCATTCCGCTTGGTGGTTTTGATATTGATCAGTCCTTTTCCGCCGCGGCTTTGCGTACGGTAGTCGTCCAATTCAGTCCGCTTGCCATAGCCCTGCTCACAAACTGTCAGCAACGAGGCTTCTTCCTCAGCAATAACCATCCCCACAACGGCATCATCCTCTCGAAGCGAAATGCCTCGAACACCGCGGCTGACTCGCCCCATTGAACGCGCATCGGACTCATGGAATTGAATGGCCATTCCCTTTCGGGTTCCAAGGATAATCTTGTCGTCGCCACTGGTAATGGAAACCCCGATCAGAACATCGTCGTCATCCAGTTTCAGGGCTCTGACGCCATTGCTTCGCGGGTTGCCATAGGCGCTCAGGACGGTTTTCTTAACGACGCCCTTTTGTGTGGCCATGACCAATTGCCGCTCGTTATCAAATTCGCGAACGTTAATAATGGATGTTATCTTTTCGTCCTTGTCCAGTTGCAGCAGGTTGATGACATTGCGTCCCTTGCTCTGTCGAGACATTGCGGGGACATGATACACCTTCAGCCAATGACAGATACCCTTGCTGGTAAAGAACAAGAGGTAATCATGCGT
>CALKKA010000188.1 GCA_937995495.1 uncultured Phycisphaerae bacterium | reverse complement strand
CAAACCACGTCGGTCAACTCGCCGAAGCGCAACAACACCATCCCGATATCCATTTGTCATGGGGTAAAGTCAAGATCGAATTATGGACGCACAAAATTGGAGGACTGCATCAAAACGATTTCATTTTGGCCTCCGGCATTGACCGAATTTAGCGCAAATTTTTCAGAGACGAAAAGCTTACGCCCTCAGGTTGACCAATACCCTTCCCTTTACACGGCCCTGGAGGATCTGGTTGATTTTTTCGCTCAGTTCTTCGAGTGATACCTCGGTTGCCATCTCTTCCAGATTGTCGAGCTTCCACGGGCCGCCCATCTTCTCCCAGATTTGAACTTTGGCGCTGTCTGGACAACTGACACAGTCAACGCCCATCAGGTTGACGCCTCTCAGGATGAATGGATACACTGTCAGTGGTAACTCAGGTGCAGCAACATTGCCGCAACAGGTGACGACGCCGTTGGAATAGGTCGATTTGATCGCGGTCGCGAGAATATCACCGCCAACGGTATCAATGACGCCCGCCCAGCGGCATTGACAGAGTGCATCTTCGGTGCCTTTTAATTCGTCTCGGGGAATCACTTCATCCGCACCCAGATCAAAAAGGAACTGGCTTTCTTCCACTTTGCCCGTTGCTGCGACCACACGGTAGCCCTCTTTTTTCAGCATTGCCACAGCCATGCAGCCAACGCCGCCGGTCGCACCGGTCACAAGAATATCGCCCTTGTCTGGTGTGATAAACTGCTGCAGCTTTAATATGGAATAGGCGGCGGTGAAACCAGCGACTCCATAGATCATGCTTTCACGCAAGGTCAGCGACTCCGGACACCGGACTGCCCAAGCTGATTTTGCGCGGACAAATTGCCCATACCCGCCCGGCAAAACGGTCCCGAGATTCTTGTGGTTGACCAAAACCCTGTCGCCGGGTTTAAACTGATCACTGGCGCTTTGTTCCACGACTCCGGCGACATCAATGCCGGGGGTATGGGGAAAGCGTCTTGTGACCGCTCGATTGCCCGAAGCGGATAAGGCGTCCTTATAATTCAGAGACGAATAGTGCACACGCACCAGCAAATCGCCTTTGGGCAACTCATCCAATGTTCTGGTTGTTACCTGCCTGTCAAACACACCGGGAGCGGATTCGTTGACCACCAACGCCTTAAAAGTCTGTTCCATCAGAGTAACCCTTTCGCGTAATTGTAGTTAGATTCTCACAGCATACGCCAAAGAGACTGGGTGGTTCACGAATTTCTGAGAATATTTCCCACTAAAACCGAATATTAGCCTTGTTATATCTTGAATTGATGGGGCCTTTTCAGTCATCTTAGGGTTGACAGGCGGCTTTCATATCCGCTGGTTAATACCCCTCTAAAAGCATGGAATTAACGATAGAAAATCAAAATGAGTGGGTCTTTAAGCCGAGTTCTGTACCCCGTAAACGGGGTGACGATCATTAAACTTCGACCGGCTGTTGCCAACCGGCTCTGCCGAACGGTTTCCCGTTTGGCACGCAACCTACCCGCTGTGATCATGTTCGGGCCGAACACACAGCATACTTGGTCTTGCAGGCGGTGGGGTTTACCATGCCGCCGCTGTCACCAGCGACGCGGTGCGCTCTTACCGCACCATTTCAACCTTACCTGTGCCCCGGAGGGCCATCGGCGGTGTATTTTCTGTGGCACTTTCCCGCGGGTCGCCCCGGGCGGCCGTTAGCCGCCACCGCTGCCCTGCCCTGCTCGGACTTTCCTCCGGATGTCTTTCAACCCGGCGACCGTCTGACCCACTCAACCGTTCATTATAGCATAATACTGGGTGTGTTCAAAAGGCATTTCGGAAATACAAAAAGATGTGCGACCGAATTTTAGTGAAATAAAAAAACAAGGGCTGGAAAGCGTTTTAGTGCGCCTTAGTCAAAGCAATCGTCGGTGGAGCCGGGCTCTCAAAGGTTGGCCTATCAACATCTTGACCGACTTCACGGATCGCCTCCTGTCGAATATGTGCAATGATTGCAGGGAAATGAATCGCCGGTTCCAGAACGACACCTTTTTTATCCGGGTAGGCAATTTTCAAGATCTGTTTTTTCTGACTTTCTTTGGGCTTCATTTGCAGATGCATCTTAAATCCGTATGTCTCCAGCGAGTCCAGTGAAGGCAGTTCACACACCTGCTCCGGAACCTCGGAATAGATGCCCGGAATACGGAACGGGCTGATGGCCTTATCCTCAAAACCGACGTCAAAATTTCGTTTTTTCATGGTCACAAACGGATACTTTCCGGAGTACCATTTCCCCTTGATAAGCTTGGTCGCTTTTTTGGCTGTTTCGGCGGACTGGGGATCCAGTTTTGCTAATTCCCGCGAAATGACTTCTTTCATGGCTTCATTGTAAGATTTCGGATTCGCCCTTAATACAACCGCAGCAATCTTCGTACCCAGCAAATCAGAATAGGTGTCTTCCCACGAAAACGAAGACGGCTTCTCAGACAGTAAACCGACCGAGGAATAGCCATACCAGGTCACAATTTCATGCCAAATCGTACTCTGCTGTGCCAGGTGTTGGCCAAGGTCAATGGAAATTTCGCGCGATATCGCCTGTTGTTTGTCGTCAGAAAGCTGATCCCAGTGGTCGGGATACTCCAGGGTCACCTTGTAAACGGCTTTCTCGACAACCTTATAAGAAAATTGTTTGTTTTTTTGTGTGATATTATGATTGCATATCTCAAACAGGTAACGGGTCCGGTCCGCTGATTCCCTGAGATGCCCGATGTCGATATAACCGGCTTTGGCGGTATAGATAAGGGGATTTTTCTCTCCTAAAAAAGATTCGTAATTATGCCTTCCAAGATCGCTTAAATCCGCATAGTTGATGCCGGAAATACTTCCAAAATAAGGACTTGGACGCATACGCGGGGGGGCAACTGCAACCGCATGAGCTGAAAAAACCTCAAAAAGCAAGATTATAGACGCAATACCTCGCACGCTAAAACTCCCCTCTAAAGAGTTTTTGACTTTATTATTCTACACTTTACCTCTACTTTTTGCAAGGCATAATGGTTCGATTCAAAACATAAATAACTAAAAAATATTGACCGATAAAACCACCCCCTAATTGGTACCGGACCCGATTGAAATCCTATGTCATACCGATGTGGACACTTCTTGCCGACATATTACACGAACGAGATGCTTCCAGGTAAAGACTGGAGATGATCGATACAGGCGTTCTTATCGCTTCGCACAGTGCCAGCGATACTTAGATTATTCTTTGTATTTCTGAGGCTGTCTTCGTTTTCCCTTTAAACGCCAAACTCAGCACGACCCCTTGCATCGGTCCGCTTTTCGGAGCGTGATCGCATCAACCGGGCAGATGCCGTAACAGTTGCCGCAGCGGATACACTGATCGCTGTCAATCCAGATATAAGTCGCATCTTCTGGTTTGGAAGCCTCCACCTCTTCGAATTTAGCTGCATTCGTTTCGGGATCGTAGCTCAATGTCTTGAGTCGAAGAAT
>CALKKA010000187.1 GCA_937995495.1 uncultured Phycisphaerae bacterium | reverse complement strand
GCAATATGTCGACCGTTACTTTTTTCCTGATCTTACGTGACAGCTTCAAAAACCCGTCTCCTGAAATATGTTATCGTTCGCAGGCGAAAAGATTAAAAGTCATATTTTTATAATTTCTGCCTGAAAATCAAGACTTTTTTACTGAGAACACGCACCGCCTTTATGTTTTTTATCTGAAATTTTGGTACAATGCATGCCATGGTAAAGCCGATTTCCAAAAAGAAACTGGAGGAGATTCGGGAAATGATTCGCACATTTCCTACCGCACCGGGTTTATATTTTATGAAAGATGCCGATGAGACGGTGCTGTATATCGGCAAGGCCAAGAATTTGCGCAGCCGGGCGAGCAGCTATTTTCAGCCCGGGGCGAATCTGGCCGAAAGCCGCGGCCCGCGGATCGTGGAGATGATCAACAAGGTGGCGGCTGTCGAATACCTGCAGACCCAAAGCGAAGTGGATGCCATCCTGCAGGAGGCCCGGCTGATCAAAGATATCCACCCCCCCTACAATTCTGATCTGAAAGACGCCAAGACATTTCCCTATCTGGAGATCACCACGCGACAGGAGTTCCCCGGTGTGTATATCACGCGCAACCCGCAGGACAGCAAAAACCGGATGTTTGGCCCGTTCACGAATGTCAAGGATCTGCGCGGGGTGATGGGCGTATTGCAAAAGATCTACCGCTTCCGAACCTGCAAGCTGGACATCAGCAGCCAAGACGATAAACGCCGATTTTTTCGTCCCTGCATCCTGTATAATATCAAGCAATGCACGGCCCCCTGCGGCGACCGGATTTCCAAAGACGGATATAAGGCGCAGATCAAGGACCTGGTCAAGTTCCTTCAATCCAAACGCTCCACGGTGCTGCGGAGTTTAAAGAAGGACATGGAGGCGGCGTCGGCGGCAACGGATTTTGAGGCGGCGGCGATGTATCGTGATCGTATCCGGCTCATCGAAAATCTTGATAAGCGCGGTACGGTCGAGGGCAATGTGCAGCCGGAGGTATTTGCGGTTGATCCGACGGAGGCACTGACCAAACTGCAGGCAATTTTGAAAAGCCCGCAATCGATCCGTCTTATTGAGGGTTTTGACATCGCGCATCTGGCGGGCGCGGATACGGTCGGGTCGATGGTGCAGTTTATCGATGGGCGGCCGTTTAAGAATGGCTATCGGCGATTCAAAATTAAGACCGTCAAAGGTGTCGATGACTACGCCTGCCTGAAAGAAGTTGTCGGCCGCCGCTATAAGAAAGCGATGGCCGGACAGGAACTGTGGCCGGATCTGGTACTCATCGATGGCGGGATCGGACAACTTCACGCCGCCGAAGAAGCATTCGCTGAAATGGGCGCCCCGATCCCATGCCTGGCTTCGATTGCGAAAAAAGAAGAGATCATTTATATTCACGGACAGGAAAAGCCGGTGAAGCTGCCCGCGAATTCGGCGGTCCGGAAGCTGTTTCAATCTGTGCGGGATGAATCACATCGTTTTGCCCAGCACTATCACCATATCCTCCGCAGCAAGAGCGCCCTCAACAGGCAATAATCGGTTACTTGTGATTGGTGTAGTATGTTTGCGTGCCTTTGGCTTCGATTGCCCTGCCAATGCGGCTTAACGCCTGTGCATAGGCGGCCGTGCGCATTGAAATGTCTTTCTCTGAACTCATCCCATACAAAGCGTTAAATTCGCGTGCGATGATCTGCTTCAGTCGATCTTGCACCTCCAGTTCCGGCCAGTACAGGCCGCTTTTGTTTTGGACCCATTCAAAGTAGCTGACCGTCACGCCGCCGGCGTTGGCCAGGATGTCCGGGACAATGAGTGCACCGGAAGAGGTCAGGATTTCGTCGGCCTCAGGGGTGGTGGGCCCGTTGGCGATTTCAACGATGACCGGGGCCTTAATCTTCGGCGCGTTGTGCTCAGTGACCTGATTTTCAAGCGCTGCCGGGATCAGAATATCTACATTTAACTCCAGTAATTCTTCGTTGGTGATGGCGTCGGCCTCTACGATTTCACAGACAGTCCCTTTGCAGTAAACGGCTTTCACCTCGCGGGTTTTATTTTTAAAATGGATCAAACTGGGGACATCAAATCCGTCGGGGTTGTAGATGCCGCCCTTAGAGTCGCTGACGGCGACGATTTTATAGCCGTCCTGATGCAGCAATCGTGCCGCGTGCCGGCCTGCATTCCCAAAACCCTGAATCGCGATGCGTGTTTTTTCCGGTTTCAGTTGGCGTATCTTTTCCAGTTCTTTGATGCAGTAATACGCTCCGCGGCCGGTCGCATCCTCCCGCCCCTCACTGCCGCCTAAGGGAATCGGTTTGCCGGTGATGACGGCCGGGCAATGCTGGCGTTGGATCTTCGAGTACTCGTCCATCATCCATCCCATGACCATGGCGTTGGTATACACATCCGGCGCGGGAATGTCAGTTTCCGGACCGATGAAATCAGCCACGCGCCGGATGTATCCTCGGCTTAGCCGCTCCAGTTCAAGCGGCGTTAATTCTTTCGGGTGAACCTTAATCCCCCCTTTGGCCCCGCCAAAAGGAATGCCCACAACAGCGCATTTACAGGTCATCCAAAAAGCCAGCGCTTTCACTTCAGCCAGCGTCACATCGGGATGGTAACGGATGCCCCCCTTGGTGGGCCCCCGGGCATCGTCATGACGCACCCGATACCCGGTCAGCATCTTCAGCGAGCCGTCGTCCATCCGCAGCGGAATGGAAACCTGCAGGATGGCCTTGGGATATTTCAGTCGCTCGAGTGCCTCTTGGTCGATCTTGGCGTATGCAGAGGCCGCGTCCAGTCGTCCGATCGCATCCTGAAACAGGCCGTCGTCTGATTTGACTTCCATTATTGCCACTCCCAAAGGGGCCGTTTCATTCTTTGCCGGCTATCTCCGTCAGTTCGATGCAAAAGAGGAGTTCTTTAAAATATCGAAATCGACGTGCCCATCAAAACAATCATTAAAAGCAGTGTTTTCGGAGGGTTTTGAAAAACCTCCATGCACCGCAAGTCTGTTAATCTTAGCCTATCACTCCTTTTTTTCTTGCTTGGGCCATGAAACCTATCTTTAAATACGACTCTGGACCGATTAAGTTCGGGTTTCTTTAGGCTGAAGCGACTGAATGGCATTTGAGAATAAAACAAATTGACTTTAAATAAAAAAGGAAGGACTCAATGTGGATGAGAGACCTTCCTTTTGTTACCACGGTAGTGGAGCATACGCTCGCACCGTTATTTCTTTTTCGTGGCTTTCTTTTTCGTGGCTTTTTTCTTCTTAGTTTTCTTCTTAGCGACTTTCTTCTTAGCGACTTTCTTCTTAGCTTTCTTCTTAGCCACTTTCTTCTTAGCTACTTTTTTCTTAGCCACTTTCTTCTTAGCTTTTTTCTTTGCCATACTGTAATCACCTCCTTTCGCTCATTTCCTTGAGGTTGCTGCGCTTAGTTTACATTCCATTGCAAATTATTATACAGGGTTATCGACAAAAAAACATCATTGTCTTAACAAAAAGCCGTTGCAGACGTTTCATTGCAGGCGTCTTAACCGGGCCGAAGTGTTCCACTTCGGCGTTCTTTCACAGGGGCTGTTCAATGCGACAGCCACAGTTGAAGAAACAGGAATTAAAAATTTTGCTTTAAAAGCGGCATTAGAGTTAAATATATTCAAACCTTAGAAAAAACAGTCAAACCATGATTCGTTTCAAGTTAACAAAATCAATTACTGAAAACATGATTTGATTGCGCTGTGACGGAGCGCAAAAAAAAGTTAAAAAAAATTAATTATTTGTAAAAAAAATCTTGCATTGTTATAGTGACACCGGTGTTTTCAACAGTTTCTTGTGAGGTTTTGGAATGCAGCCACACACACAAATCATTTTGTTCGGCGGTTCGTTTGATCCGATTCACTCCGGCCATCTCCGTGTCGCGCATCATGCACGACACGCGTTGGACGCCGATGAACTGATCTTTGTTCCCGCGCATCGCAGTCCTCACAAAACAGATTTTCCCACGCCGGGCCGCCATCGTTTTGCAATGATTGAAAAAGCGATCGAGGGTTTCGATGGTTTTTCGGTGAGCGATTGTGAATTGTTGCGCCCCGAACCCAGTTATACGCTTGACACCATACGCTTTTTCCGAAATCAGTTTGGTCCCGCGGCCATTTTGCATTGGCTGACCGGCGCCGACCAGTTGGCCGACCTTAAAAAATGGTACGGTATTAACGATTTGCTCAAAGAGTGCCGGATCAGTGTGATGGTCAGAGACGGATATCCGTCGCCCGATTTCAGATCGTTTGAAGGCGTCTTTGGGCCGGCTTGTATCAAGCAGTTAGAAAGCGATATCGTTCAGACGCCCCGAATCGACCTGTCCAGTACCCAAATCCGCCGCCAATTGCCGTCCGGCAATATACCTGCGGATGCTCTTCCAGCGGGCGTGTTGGAGTATATCATGCGACACCATCTTTATGGGTGTTCCCAATAGGCGATTTTTCC
Organism: uncultured Phycisphaerae bacterium; assembly: GCA_937995495.1. Lineage (GTDB taxonomy): Bacteria > Planctomycetota > Phycisphaerae > Sedimentisphaerales > Anaerohalosphaeraceae > 4572-13. Next base: position 6,752 of record CALKKA010000187.1, on the reverse strand, counting down.
CGAAATTACCTAAATTATCTCCGGAGGGGGTTTTTCGTTGACGATTAGGCCTGTGGTCTTTATAATAGGGTAGTAATTCTGTCTATCTATACCTCTTTTCAGTAACTTTATTTACGGTATAGAGTTGGAGTGTTTATGGCAGGGTGAGAGCGGACTTATTTTATTTGGAGATTATCGATGCGATACAAAACTTCTTTGGTAATGCTGTTGGCGGGCCTGCTGCTGTGTTCAGCCGTGTCAGCGGCCGATCTGGAAGAAAACTGGAACGACTTCCTGCATTACACAATGATCGGCCGACTTGAGCTGGCCGAAAGCTATGCCAATCAGATTATTGCGAGCGAGCCGGACCCGACACAACTCCTGACCCTGTCCGAGGAGAACCAAGAGGGGTACCGCTTGTTACTGAAGATGAATGCCGACAGCGATGAGCTGCGCGAGGTCAGCGGCAAGGTACTGGATCTGATCGAGCAAGGCCGCTACATCCGTCGCACGGACCCGAAGATCATTTCTCAGGAGATCCAGCGGCTTAGCACAACTATCAAGGGCCGGATTGCTGCCGAAGAGCGGCTTCGAAATGCCGGCGAATACGCGATCCCCCAGATGCTTGCGGCGATGGGCGATCCGGATCGTGCAAACGAATTAGCTTATATTACCGAAGCTCTGCCAAAGATCGGCCGCCCGGCCATTCGACCGTTGGTGGCAGCTTTGCAGATGAAGAATGTGGCTGTCAAGGCCGAGATCATCCGGGCGCTGGGTAAGATTGGTTACTACGAGCCGCTGCCCTATCTAAAATATGAAGTCGAGACCACGAATTCTGATATCATCAAGACACAGGCCATGACTGCCATCGAACAGATTGACAACGCGGCTTTGACAATTCCGGCGGCGCAGCTGTTTTTCAGATTAGCTGAGAATTACTACAATCAGGATGACTCACTGGCTGCGGCGGCTGAATACGAATTTGCGAATGTGTGGTTCTGGGATGCTGATAAGCAGGCCCTGATCCGTCAGGAGGTTAATCACGATTACTTTGATGAACTGATGGCGATGCGTGCGTGTGAATGGACCTTAAAAGCCGACTCAGCGGTCGGGAAGGCGATTGGACTGTGGCTTGCGGCATTTTTCCGTGCTGAGTCTGTCGGCGACCCGATGCCGGCGTACTTTGGCCAAGGCCACGCCGACGCGATGACCTATGCGACCACTGCAGGGCCGGAATACCTGCACCAGGCGCTGGAGCGGGCGATTGGCGACGATGATGCCTATGTTGCATTAGGTGCTGTTGAGGCGCTGGCTGTTAACGCCGGCGAAAAATCACTGCTGGTTCGACTCGGGACCGAACAGCCGCTGGCTAAAGCGTTGGGTTTTGCTGATCGCAAGGTACGGTACAGTGCGGCGATCGCCTTTGCAGAGGCCAACCCGGTGAATGATTTTGTGGGTAGCGATTTAATTGTTGAAAATCTGGCCGAAGCCGTTCTTGGGAAAGAGCTCGATGGAATCGGGGCTGACACCGCCAAGGCCTATGCCCTGCGTGCGGTTGACGCGATGTATAAATTAGCCGTGGTGCGGAACAGGGTCGTGGAATTGTCAACGGCTCTGCCGGCTCTGATCGAGGTTACCCAACAACCCGATCCCCAGATGCAGGTGCTGGCGTCACAGGTATTGGCTCACTTGGAAAGCCCGCAGGCACAGCGTGCGATCGCCGAGATGGCCTTGGCACAGCAGAATGACAAGGCCGTTCGGATTGCGACTTTTGCATCGCTGGCATTGTCGGCAAAGATCAATGCCAACCTGTTGCTGTCCGAACAGGTTGATGCGATTTACAGCTTGGTCGGTTCAACGGAAACAGAATCGGATCTGCGTGCCGCGGCCGCCGGTGCCTACGGGGCACTCAATCTGCCAAGTGAACAGGTCAAGCGTTTGATTCTCGATCAGTCGAAGTCGTGATCCAGCTGGCTCTGTAGAAGAACCCCTGGGAAAGGATTCTATGGCTCGAAGGCGGAAAATACAGCCAACCGATGCGACATTTTATCGTGCGGCGTTCCGATGGATGGGCGTTGGGGTGGAGTTTTGCCTGGTCATCGGTCTCTTTGTGTTTGGCGGCTATTGGCTCGATAAACTAGAAAACACCAGCCCGGGATGGATGATCCTGGGCTTTTTTGTTGGTTTCGGCGTGATGATGTATGTCATTATCAAACGCGCGAAGCTCACCGAACAAGAGCTGGATGAAGACGAAGGTGGTGACGACGACGAAACGGACCAATGACCCCTAAAACACAGCAGCCGAGTCCGTTTTTTATGATATTTCCCTGGGGAAAAGTCGCGGGAATGCTCTTTTTGGTCGTTTTTGGGGCGATGTTCGTCTATCGACTCAGTGAAACCGGCGGCATGCATGTCAACCGGGCCTGTTTTTTTTCGATGATTGTGGCCGGTGTCGCAGGGGTTACGGGGTTTTTCGCTATCGGGAAGACGTGGGGGCGGGATGTTCACTGGGTGTTGATCGGTGTTATGGTCGCAGCCGCAATTCGGTTATTGATTGGCGGTGCCGGAGTCGCTATAATCACCTCTTTTACCAACGTCCACCGGAGTTGGTTTGTCTTGTTTCTGGGCATCTACTACCTGGCTTTTCTGGGCGTCGACACATGGTTTGCCCTGTGGGTACTCCGGAACTGTGAACTGAAAGATCGGGAACGAACAATACATGGCACACTATGGGACATGTTTAGCTAAGCTGAATCCGCTTGAACATGTGGTCAGCCACGAACTCTTTACCGTTTCGATTATGGGAGAAGAGATTTCGTTTACGAACCATATGCTCATGATCAGTGTGGGCACTCTTATCCTGATGATTGCCATGCCGTTGCTGGTTCGCAAACGTCAGCTCGTTCCAAGGGGGTTTTATAATATTGTCGAAACGATTTGTGTGTTTATTCGAGACGATGTGGCGCGTCCATTTCTCAAGAGCCATACGGATCGATATATAAGCTATCTATGGTCGATCTTCTTTTTTATCTTGTCTTTGAACTTACTGGGCATGATTCCGTTTAATGCCGTGTTTGGCATTTTGACAGGTCAGCAGAATAATTGGTATGGCGCTGCGACTGCGAATTTATATGTAACCGGCGCGATGGCCACCTTTGCCTTCTTCTTGTTTCACATCGCGGGAATTTATGAAAAGGGATTTGTAAAGTACTTTGCGACCTTGTCACCTAAAGTCCCGTGGCCAATGATGCCGTTTATGTTTCTGATGGAGCTGATCAGTTCGTTTGTCCGCCTGTTTTCACTGGCGATTCGATTGTTTGCCAATATTCTGGCCGGACACATTCTGCTGGCTGTCCTGCTGGGCTTTATTGTTATGTTTAAAACATTTATGGTTGCGGGCGCATCGATCTTTGCGACGACGCTGATGAGTTTGCTGGAGATCTTTGTCGCCTTTCTGCAGGCGTATATTTTTACGTTTTTAACGGCGATTTTTATTGGTTTTGCGATTAGCGAAGAACACTGATTTGGTAAATAGAATTTTTTGATTTTGGAGGTTTTAGCACGATGTTAGAAATGATTATGATGGTTCCAGTGATGCTGGCCGAGGCCGGTGCAGCAGCAAGTGAAGCGGGTGTGGTTGATGCAGCGTTGGAGGTTGCTAAATATGAAGCCGTCGCCAAGGGTCTGGCAATGCTGGGCGGCGTACTGGGTGCTGGTTTGATCGTCATCGGAGCCGGTAAGGGGATCGGTCAGTTGGCTGGCAGTGCCGTTGAGGCGATTGCGCGTCAGCCGGAAGCCGGCGGCCGTATCTTTACGACGATGATCATCGCTGCCGCTCTGATCGAAGGTGTCACGCTGTTTGCCTTGATCATCTGTTTGTTGGCGGTACTGTAAACAAAAGTGAACCCCGTAGACTGAGGAAATCCATGAGATATCGCGGGATCATAATGGTTCTGTGGCTTCTGTGTTTGCTGACGCTGCCGCTGATGGCGGCCGATGCCGAACATGCTGATACAGAGGACGGTAGTCGCTATAGCCTTTTTGGCAAAGGTCCAGGCGAATACATCTGGACATTGGTCTGGTTTGGAGTGCTATTGGTCGTGTTGAGGAAGTTTGCCTGGAAGCCGATGCTGGCTGGGTTGACCAGCCGCACCGAGCATATTGAAAAGCAGATATCCGATGCTGAAAAAACGCGGACCGAAGCCAAAAAGGTGCTTGAGGAATACGGCGCCAAGCTGGCGGATGCCGAGCGGCAGGGGCGGGATATTATCAGTGCCCGTACCAAAGAAGCCGAGCATCGGGCCAAAGAGGTCCACCAGAAAACACAGAAAGAACTCCAAGAGAAAAAGATGCGTGCCGAGGCCGACCTTGATCGTGAACGTATCGAGGCCGCCGACGAACTTTGGGACCAGACCGGCGACATTATTCGCAAACTGGGCCAGGAGGTCTTTGGCAAAACGCTGGACGGCGACGATAACCAGAAACTGATTGACGAGGCCGTCGCCCGGCTGAAAGAACAGCAGGGACAATAAAAAATGGTTCGCAGCGCGAAACATATCGTTCATGAGATCTACAGTGATGTGATGTTCGAGCTGGCTCACGAAGCCGAGTTGGTCGATCAGGTTACTGACGATCTTGAGGCCATCAGCGGAGTCCTTCAGGATGAGCCGGAGTTTTTGTCGTTGCTGACACTCAGTGAGATCAAGCCGGATGAAAAGGCGCAGATCGTCCGCCGTGTGTTTAAGGACCGGATCAACGGCTTAACACTGGATTTTCTCTGCGTGCTGGCCAAGCGAAACCGGATGAGCTTTCTGCACGGCATTGAACAACGGTACCAAACGCTTTCGGATGAACATAAGCAATTGCACCGGATCGAGGTCACGCTGGCCAAGCCACCCAGCGAGGCTGAACTTGAAAAGCTCAGGAGCGATATTCGGGATGCGATGAACGCTGAGATCAAGCTGTCAGTGACGGTGGATCCTGAGATCGTTGGCGGGATCGTGATCCGAAAAGGCGACCTGATGATCGATCATTCGGTGCGAACGATCTTGGACCGAACGGTTAATGCGGTTGTCGATCGGTCAAAACAGATTAAAGATCAAGGAACCACGAATAGACACGAATGAACACAAATAAAAAAGGTAAAGAGAGGAACTACGGAATACACTGAATGGCACGGAAAAAATGAATTTTTAAAAATATCCGTGTATTTCCGTGAGTTTCCGTGGTTAAAAAACGGATACTTAAAATGAAATTTGATGTCACTGAAATCAGCGGCTTGATTAAAGAAGAGGTCAGGCGGTATAAAACACAAGTGGATGTCGCCCAGGTGGGTTCGGTTTTGGAGGTGGGTGACGGCATTGCCCGCGTGTACGGACTGGATAACGCGATGGCCGGCGAGATGCTTGACTTCGAGGGCGGCGTCGTCGGCGAGGCGTTTAACCTGGACGAGGATTCGGTCGGAGCGGTCATCTATGGCGACTACACCAAGGTCAAAGAAGGCGCTTCGGTTCGCGGTACCGGTAAAGTTTTATCCGTTCCGGTGGGCGATGGACTCTTGGGTCGCGTGGTCAATGCATTGTGTGAACCCATCGACGGCAAAGGCCCTGTCCAAAGCGATGCCCGCCGCTTGGTTGAATTCCCGGCGTCCGGTATCGCAGACCGACAGCCTGTTAAGGAGCCGCTGGCAACGGGCCTCAAAAGCGTTGACGCCATGGTGCCGATCGGCCGCGGTCAGCGTGAACTGATCATCGGCGATCGTAAGACCGGCAAAACCGCTATCGCCCTGGATACGATCATCAACCAAAAGGGCAAGGGCGTGGTGTGTATCTATGTCGCCATTGGGCAAAAGGAATCCACCGTCGCCGAGGTCGTGGCGACGCTCCACAGACATGGCGCGATGGACCATACCGTTGTCGTGATGGCATCCGCATCCGAAAGCTCTGCGATGCAGTTCATTGCTCCCTATGCCGGAACCGCGATTGGCGAATACTTTATGTATGACAAAAAAAGCCATGCCCTGTGCGTCTATGACGACCTGAGCAAGCACGCCATCGCTTATCGCGAACTGTCGCTGCTGCTGCGTCGCCCTCCGGGCCGCGAGGCCTATCCCGGCGATATCTTTTATCTGCACAGCCGATTGCTGGAGCGGGCCTGCAAGTTGAATGAGACACTCGGCGGCGGGTCGCTGACGTCCCTGCCGATTATTGAAACGCTTGAAGGGCAGGTGTCGGCCTATATCCCAACCAATATCATCTCGATCACCGATGGGCAGATCTATCTGCAGCGGTCACTGTTCCTGGCCGGCGTGCGGCCGGCGATTGATGTGGGTATCAGTGTGTCCCGTGTGGGCGGTGATGCACAACCCAAGGCAATGAAAAAAGTCGCTCCCCGGCTGCGTCTGGACCTGGCGGCATTCCGTGAGCTGCAGGACTTTGCCCGCCTGGGGACGGAATTGGACGAGGCGGCGCAAAAGCAACTGGACCGAGGCTATCGTATGGTCGAAGTCCTCAAGCAAAAACAATTTGCCCCGATGGATGTTGCGCATGAAGTCATTTGTATTTTAGCCGGTTCCAGCGGTGTTCTGGACGATATCGATGTGCCCCGTGTCAATCATTTCATGGATGAATTGCTTAGCTGGATGGAGATTGAAGCACCGGAGTACCTTGACCTGATCGTTAATGTTGGCGATATTGATGAGGCCCTGATGTCCGGTCTGACCGAGGCGGTGGAGGCCTATAAGACCATTTACAGATTCTCATTCGGTGCGTGAA
>CALKKA010000186.1 GCA_937995495.1 uncultured Phycisphaerae bacterium | reverse complement strand
GACGAAATAATTAAGGCGGCAGGCAAAAAAGGGAGTGATCATTCAACCGGCGGGATGAAGACCAAACTGGCCGCGGCCAAGATCGCCTCCACCGCCGGATGCAGAATGGTCCTGGCCGATGGAAGCGAGCCGGATGTCATTCAAAAAATCATGGAAGGTGAGGGGATCGGAACCGTCTTTGCGGCCGACACACAGATACTGAGCAACCGCATCCGCTGGATCCTGCACAGCAAACCCGAAGGCACAATCCATGTCGATAAAGGCGCGATCAAAGCGATCGAAAAACGAAAGAGTCTGCTGCCCAGCGGAATCACCGCCGTCGAGGGTACTTTTTCGGCCGGAGCAGTCGTGATGATCAACGAGGTCGCCAAAGCCGTCGTCAGTCTCAATTCCGATGAAATAAACCGTGTTGCCGGCGCCCACAGCGGCACCATTCGTGACCTGCTCGGCGCCGATCGGCGAGATGTGGTGGCCGTTCCTGAAGATATCGTTTTTCTGGACAGCGAAAAAAACGTTTGACGCAAACCGGGGCATTGACTATAGTGCCCTGTCCTTAAGCCGGAGTGGCGGAATTGGCAGACGCGCGGGATTCAAAATCCCGTTCCCCTCGGGGAGTGTGGGTTCAAGTCCCACCTCCGGTATTGTTTGTCCAGCCTGTTATTCCATTCCCGTTGCACGCTTGAGGTAGGCCAATTGCGGTTTCGTTAATCGCTTATAATTTCCTGCGGCGATTCCCTTCAGGACAATATCGCCAATCTGTGTGCGTTTAAGCGACTTGACCTTGTAGCCCAATTGAGAAAACATGCGGCGAATCTGGCGGTTTAAGCCCTGACTGATAACAACCTGAAGCGTCGTTTCGGTATGGCTTCTTCGGATGATCTTTACCGCCGCCCCCTGCGTCTTGCCCTCGGAAAGCCAGACGCCCTTCTTTAGTTTTTCGACATCCGTCCCCTCCACTCTGCCTCTGACAACAATCTGATAGGTTTTCGGCAATTCATACTTCGGATGGGTCAGACGGTTCACCAGTTCGGAGTCATTGGTCAGGATTATCGCCCCAGTGGTATCAATATCCAACCGTCCGACACAAACCAGACGTTCCGGGCAATCAATTAAATCGATCGCTTTTTGCCGCTTCTGCGGGTCAGAACTGGTGCAAATCACGCCTTTGGGCTTATTCAGCAGAAAATAAACTTTATTGGCCTGCCGAATCCGCTGGCCGTCAACGCGAATATCATCTTTTTCCGGATCTGCAAATGCCGGCAATTCATTGACGATCTCACCGTTAACCGTCACAGCATGCTCGAGGATCAATGCTTCACACTTCCGGCGGGAATCAATGCCGGAAGCAGCCAGTATTTTCTGCAAACGCTGTTTTCCCGCTGGAGCAGAGCTCTTTGTTTTCGAGGTTTTTTTTGTCTTTTTTCGCATATCCCAATAACTTTCATTTAAAAGCCCATTATAGGCCAATTGCTTTTAAAAGGGCAAGTGAATTGCCTGCAATCCGTCGATTGCGGCGAACTGACCGATAAAAACTCTAAAAACACTTCTCATTCATCAATAATTCTCCCTTTTGGATAGCCTCATAGTCTCTAAAATCACGACTGTCAATGGGATTCTTCTTGACTAATTCCCCTAAAAAGCCGATACTAACACGGAGTTTAGGCTCATTGTAGAGTCGTTTCACGAAATAATCCGTCTTTATTACTATGATTTAAGGAATTGGGAATATGGCAGCTCGCCAAGCATCTCAAAGTAACGCGATGTTGTATAGCATGATCACATTTGTCGCTCTGTTTGTCATTGCGGCGGTTTTCGCGGTGATCTACTATGTCAAATCCGAAGACTTCCGCATAACGGCCGAAGAGTTAAACACAGACGTTAGAGAAGACAAAGAACAGTTGCGAGGTGTGCAAGAGATTGTCAATAACTTGTACGCATTCATCTTGGGTCAGCAGGCGGCCGAAAAAGTGTCCGCAGCCATGCAATTTAATGAAATCTCTGTTGAGATCACCAAATTAAATAAGGACGTCCTGGGCCAGGATGTCAACCCCGCAATTGGACCCAATGGGGTCGCACTCCTGAAAACAATCGAAGGCCTGAAATTAAAATTGGACAATTCGCGTACAGAAATTGATGACCTAGAGGGAATCAATGAAGATCTGCAGATTGATCTGGATAATGCGACAGCTCAGGTCGAACAGAACAGACAGGATTTTCTAGCCGAATTGGAGCAATTCCAATCTTCGTATGACAAAACCCGGGAAAGTTTTGATAATCTGAAGGCGGATATGGATAACGCCACCGCCGAACAGATAGAAACTTTTCAGGCCAAACTCGATGCTGAGCAGTCAAAACTCCGACAAAAACAATTGGACCTGCAGGCCACTGAAAAGAAACTGGACGATTCGGATACCTTGCTCCAAGATGCCCTGACGAAGTTAGAGGCGATCAAGCCCAAGCCGGACCAGGAAGCTCAGGCCTATAAACCAGATGCTCAGATCGTCAGGATCGATTCGCAGAATGGCATTATCTATCTGGACGCTGGTATCAAGGACCATGTCTACCGCGGCTTGACATTTGCCATCTATGACCGGAACAAACCCATCCCGGAAAATGGCGAAGGCAAGGCCGAGATCGAAGTCTTCCAAGTCAGCGAGCAGGTGAGTGCCGCTCGAATTGTCAAGTCGGACACGAAGGACCCCATAGCCAAAGAAGATATCGTTGCGAATCTAATTTGGGACCGTAATACCCCCAACCAGTTCGTCGTGGCCGGTGATTTTGATTTCAACAATGA
>CALKKA010000185.1 GCA_937995495.1 uncultured Phycisphaerae bacterium | reverse complement strand
CGCGGTGTTGAGGATCATAAAATACAGCCGCATCTCGGTCGGGCCGGTGGCCAGATAGGTGATCTTGAACTGATTGGTTGCCCCGAAGGCCAGGAACGCGTTAACCATCAGGCAGCCCATCCCCAGCGACATGAACCACATCAGCTTGTTATTGACCCCGTCAAACAAAAACGACCAGCCGATGAAGACCGAACACATAAACACAAAGTCCAAAAAGTGGTCCATATAAAAGCCCCACTTGATGAGGCCCTCGTTGCGAGCCCGGCCGATGGCGCCGTCAAAGCAGTCGGTGAACCACTGCATAAAGACCATGAGCGATGACAGCCACAGCCAGCGCAGGTTGCCTGTCTTGCCCGCGAGCATGCCAAAGCCGATAACGCCAAGAACCCACAATACCGTCATCATCGTTAGCATCCGGGAGGTCGTCCACGCAGGAAACTTTGGAGCCAGCCACAGGATAAACTTTTTTTCTGGCCCGGACAAAAGAGTTTTCATCGGTGCTTTCGCGTTGCAGCCGCTCGTTTCATCTGCCATGTGAAACTCCTTAGAACCGGTACATGGTACTGGCCGTTACCGCGATGATCTCGGTGTCATAGAAATCGATATTGGAGTCCTCTAACCAATAGGCCACGCCGAATATGCCCGTGAGATTTTCAACATTAAAGAAATTTGGGTAAAGCAGCGTAGTAGAGATACCGTACCGGTCGTCATCTTGGGTTTTTTGATAGATGGGGTTTCGCTCGTCATAGTCGGCGAATCCATAACTGAGATTGCTCACCAGCCGCCATTTTTCTGTCGCAAAGGTGTGCGTCAACATCAAGGTGTACATGTCATTGCTCATCGCATCGCCGTCAAGGCTGTAGTGGCTGTAATAGAAGGTTGGGGCAATCCATTGATTCTCACTGAGCTGATGGACATACAGGATCTCAGCCTTATGGTGGTCGCCTTCGCGGCTGAGAAGGTCTCGCGATGCCGTCGGCAGTCCCAGCCAAATGCCGCTCAGCTCGTCGTCGATGTCAATGTCGCGATAGCTGTAGGTGAAATGAAAATTCGAGTTATAGATTTTGCTCCAGCCAAAGCGGCCGCCAGTAGAAGTTCGGTCAGTCTCTTCACGCTTCTGGCCGACGACATAAGGGTCTTCCCATATCTCTGTGGGGATGGCGCTAAACAAAAAGGCACCTTCAAAGATGCCCGTTTCGTCCCATTGTTTGCGGACACCAAGAGCTGAGGAGAGGTCGAACCGGAGCCAGTCTTCCAATGAGTTACCGACAAAGAGCTGGGTGCGTGTGTCGGCAAAGGTGTATCGCAGTTCACCATTGAGAAGCGGCATGAATGAACTTTCGCTATCCGGTTCGTCAAAGAGCGAGTCGATCCGGTCCTGGCTCAGATCGCCAAATCTCGACCCGGCAATGGTATTGCTCTTGACACGCAGCCAACTGGCCCCAACATTGACTCGGCCGGAAAATCCGCCTTCTTCGGGGATCGGTTCGATAGCCGCCGCAAAGGCACCCGCTGAACATCCGATCAAAATCACAAACACAAGAAATTTTTTAGCATCAGACATGGTTAGAATCCTTTCAGTATAGTGCTGTTTTACCATTGCTTGGCGCTCCCTTTTAATATGGACATCCTCGGGCGGTATTATACGGTGACAGTATGGACATATTCAAGGGAAATTTCCATTGCGTTAAGCAATGGTTGCACTTTAACCGCACTGCAAAACAATAATCACTTCGGCCTCTATTGTTCTGGCGCCAGCGGACGATATAGGGTGGTCATTCAGATTTTGTACATTTCTTCGACATCAGGTTATACAGCCAGGCGAAAATGGCGCCGCCGATGCCGGCGTCGACCAAACCCCAGACCATGCCGACCAGTGAGCCCACGGGGGTCATGGTGTAGCCGGGATACACACGATTCAGCAGGCAGGGTTCGGGATTGTTGCCTTCCAGAAGAATCAGCCACCAAGCCATGCAAAACAGACCCAAGCCCCAGATCAACCCACAGGCCAATGCAAACGCCTTAACGTTCAGCCTCATAATACACCTCCCTTCAATTCTTAGGATTGTGTTGCTACTCTCTTATTATATCACCGAAAACAGCGAATTCTCAGCAAAAATGTAAAAGTTTGCTTGCACCCAATGCGGGGTTTGTCGTAATATATCCATCATGGAGCAGAAAAATGCCTATTGTGTTGTCATTTCAGCCGTCCTCGGCGGTCTGCTCATCCTGCGCCCCTGCGGCGCATAACTGACTCTTACATATCCTTAATTCGTCCGTTTTTTCAGTTTACAGTGGATTATTGTGCCTGTTTTGTGCATAATGAGCCCCTTATTTTAAGGTACGCAGGAGAAGATAATATGTCCTCAGATAAAGTGATGGTTTTTGATACGACATTGCGGGACGGTGAACAGGCCGCCGGCAGCCGGTTGGGTGTGCGCGAAAAACTTGAAGTGGCCCGTCAATTAGCTCGATTGGGAGTGGATATCCTCGAAGCAGGATTTCCCATCTCGTCGCCAAAAGACTTTGAAGCGGTCGAACTGATTGCCAAAGAGATCCAGGGCCCCA
>CALKKA010000184.1 GCA_937995495.1 uncultured Phycisphaerae bacterium | reverse complement strand
CAGCCCCTTCGCGGCAATGTAGAAACACGGATCAGAAAAGTACAGGAAGGTCAGGTCGATGCCATCGTAATTGCACGGGCAGGACTGAATCGGCTTGACCTGTCCCGCCATATTTCTTTAATCCTTCCTCCCGAGGATTTTATCCCCGCTCCGGGTCAGGGAGCGCTGGGCATTCAGACCCGAGAGGACGACACGGAACTATGCCAAATCATCTCTAAACTCGATGACCCCAATGCCAGACTCACCACACAAACTGAAAGACGAATTTTAGCGGGATTGCATGGAGGCTGCAGCATTCCTCTGGGTGTGTTTTCCTTTATCGAAAGTGACACTCTTCACATCCATACAATCCTATCAAATCTGGCGGCCACGAAACAGATCAGGAAAACCGCTTCATGTCCACTTGACAGAGCATTGGAAACCGCCGATACGATCACACAGCAAATTCTGGATGACGGCGGGGAACAGATCTTAGACGAAATTCGCAACGAAAAACAACAATAAGACAATCAGCCAGAGCTTATTACCGTTTTATCCAATGTCCTTATGCAGAAACCGGAATACGGATTTCATAGATAAACCCTCCCTGAGAATTGGGGTTAATCTTGACCGTCCCCCCCTGTGCCTCCGTAATCCCTTTGAGGACTGAAAGCTCGAAGTTGAATTTATCCTTATCAGGAAACACATTCATGCCTGCGGTTGGCATTTTTTCACCATCGACCGGAGAGCGATGTGGACAATATTCGGAAAATCTCATATAGAGAAATGTCTCTTCGATCGAAAAGGCAATGTTCAAGTTATGAATGTGGACGCCATCAGCAGACAGGATCAATTGCTGGACCATCGTATAAATTATCTGTTCAAGTTCTCGGCTTGAAATAGGCATCACCGGCAGAATATCCGTGCCCTCGATCGAAATTTTCATCATTGATCGCTGAGCCATCTCCTGAAAGACGGACAAAATACGCTGCGTTATTTGATACACCTCAATCGGTTGAGCATACGATGGTTTTTCGAGATTTGCTTTGTCACAGAAACTGTCAAGCTTATCAATGGCTCTAGACAACCCTTCTATTCCATTTTTAATATTTATTTTTACTTCTTCGGCACCAATGGTTTTCTCCAACCCATTCGATGCTTTGAGGAGGGAGACTTTTGATTCATGAAGAGGGGCAGCTATGTCGCTCGTAATTTCAGTACTCAACGCACCAATTGCCGCCAGGGCCTTATTCTTTTCCATCTCATAACGATAGCTATCCATTTGGGTTTGGGCCGTCTTCTGCTCTGTCACATCTACCGCGATTCCGGTCACACCCTGAATACTCCCGCGACTAGACCGGAAGGGGCCAAAAAACACCTCAAAATGCGATTTCGCAAAAGAAACCATCGTTGTAAACTCTTCTCCGGCGAGTGCTTTTTGAGCTTTTTCATGCATTAGAGGAACCTGTGAAAAAGCCTCGGCAATAGGCCTACCAACAATCTCCGAGGGTTTCATTTGCAAGGACTCCATGCCTCTGCCTTCGATGAATGTTATGTTCAGTTTTGAATCGGCAATAAACAATATAACAGGGGCCGTATCAATAACCGCCTTGAAACGATATTCACAATTAAACAGCGTTTGCTGAGTCTCCCATTGAAATATTTTTAATACACGGATCAAGTGATAAGCGATTACCACGGCGCAGATACTTCGGAAAATTTGAACCGGAACACCCAGTCGCGTGGTAAAAAGAGAATAATTGAGTGCTGATGCCGGAAAGAAATCCCCATCAGGAACGATCGAGCCAGCCAAAAACCCATAAACAACAAAAGCAGACCCGGCTACCTTGAGATTGAATGTCAGTTTAGAGTTTTCCGTATTTTCTATCTCAGGAACATGCATCCATAAGGCAATTCCCGTCAATGTCGCTCCAGTGAAACACAACAGGTATCGGGACCAGATATCCCACCGCAATTCGGAATACTCCCCCAGAAAAAATACAGCAGCCCATACAACCAAGAGTCCAGGCGTTAGAAACTTACAGAAAGAGCATTTTTTGTTCCGACTTGAAATAACCTCAGAGCCAAAATACACCAGGCAAAGAAATGATAATGGCAACGTCATCATCCGGACAATTCGAAGAAAAAACGTCAACTTCATCGTATCGATCATGATAAACATGTCGAGCCACTCATTGGCGCCATGGATAATGCCGAACAATGCTACAAAAGGAATTTTACGAGCCAAGAAGAAGGAGCTGTCTTTTTTAGGGTAATTTAAAACCGCAAATCCCATAAGGAAAAAAGCAAGACCATAGATAAAAAAAATCAACTCCATCTTATTCTCCGTTTACAACACTGATCTGGCATTGAGTCCTCATGCGGAACGGACATTTCAGGGATCTCATCTGATTCTTCTTATTCCTCCTAACGCTTTCCTGTTATGCCTTTAGAATGCGTGCAGCATCCTTGGCAAAATAGGTTATTAAAATATCAGCGCCTGCCCGCTTAATTGACGTTAAGGTTTCCATCATCACAGCATCTCGATCAATGAGTCCTTGTTCGGCAGCGGCCTGAATCATCATGTATTCGCCTGAGACATTGTAGGCGGCCATCGGAACATCAAATGTTTGCGCGCCGCGGCATATAATATCCAGATACGGTAAGGCGGGCTTCACCATTAGAATATCGGCCCCTTCTTCGATATCCAGTTTCATCTCACCAATGGCTTCGTTGCTATTGCCGGGATCCATCTGATAACTTTTTCGGTCCCCTTGTCCGGGTGTGCTGTGTGCCGCCTCACGGAACGGTCCGTAATAGGCGGAAGCATACTTAGCAGCGTAGGACATAATGGCCGTTTCCGTAAAACCGGCACCATCCAACATTATACGAATTTTTCCAACCCGGCCATCCATCATGTCAGATGGAGCCACCATATCGGCACCGGCTTTAGCATGTGCCAGAGCCATTTTTGCCAGCAATTCCAGGCTCGGGTCGTTGTCGATCCTGCCGTCTTTAATCACACCGCAGTGGCCGTGGTCAGTATAGGCACACAAACAAACATCTGTAAAAACCAACAATTCCGGAACAGCTTTTTTGATCTGTCGGATTGTCTGGCAAACGGTGGAATCTTCGATATACGCCTGTGAACCCAGCGAATCCTTATGTTCAGGCAGGCCAAAGATCAGAACCGCAGGAATTCCCAGAGATGCAACTTCAACTGCTTCTTCAGCAATTCTATCAGCGGAAAAATGAAAACAACCCGCCATTGATGCGATCGGAGTTTTAACATTTTTCCCCGGGCAGGTAAAAAGAGGATAAACAAAATTGTCCACTGATAGCTTTGTTTGGCAGACCAACCGCCTCAACGAAGCGTTCGCACGCAATCTTCTGTGTCTTATCATTGGAAAACCCATTTCTATCTCCAGCTCAAATATTAGTTGAAATCTCTCAAAACTATTTAATGACGCCAATATTATACTATTTTGCAACTTTAAAGTGAAGCACTAAACGGGTGCCCGATGCTTGATTCCCAATTATTATGTTTAATTCTGCCAAGAACGGGTCAAAATCAAGCCGCCATGCGGAGGGACTTCGCTGGGAAAACGAGAAAAATGGAATGAACCACCATTAAAAGAATTGATTCGTTGGAGAAAAAGAGCGGGCGATCGGAATCGAACCGACATGACCAGCTTGGAAGGCTGGGGCTTTACCATTAAGCTACGCCCGCGTCTAACCGATTTTTCAAGTGCTTACACAGACTCATGTATTTCACAGTCTTGTCAAAAAACGCTTTTTCTCTACGCACGGCATTTTCGTTACGGATTATAATCACAGAAAAAGGATAAAACAAGCATTATTTCCAACAAAGTACCCTCTTTCTGTTTGTGGGAAAACAAGAAAAATGGTCTATTTGAGCGCATCTGAAACGGCCGCAAGAAGCGCTTCGGGTTTGACAGGTTTTTCCAGAATCTGCTTGACCGGCAACCAGGTTTCATCCGGCTCAAAACTGAAAGGCAGCGTCATCTCCCTGCGAACGCCAGTACACATAATTACGGGGGTCCCCTTAAGATCCTCAATGTCATTTAGTTCACGCGCAACATTGAATCCTTCGTCTCGGGTCGTCATCATCACATCCAACAAGATCAGATCAGGCTTGTTTTCTTTTGCCTTCGCCACACCGTCAGCCCCATTCGAGGCAGAGTCCACACTATACCCCTTCGCTTCGAGTAAATTCACAACCGATTCAACATAATCATTGTCATCATCGATCACTAAAATATTCTTTACCATGTCAAATCTCCTTGTGATTTCATTCCTCTTAAAAGACATCTTCGAAATGCCTTTTAATTTATTTTTTCGCTTTTCGATATTGATTGATCAGGTCCACCGTCTTCTTTGCATCCAGTTCGCCATAGATTTTATCATTGATCATAATCACCGGTGCAATTCCGCACGCACCCAAACAGCGCGCCTCCTGCAAGGTAAACAGTTTATCCTCGGTCGTTTCGCCGACCTTAATACCCAATTCTCTTTTTAACGCTTCAAGCACCTTGTCAGCACCTTTGACATAACAGGCCGTTCCCATGCACACACTGACGATATTTTTACCAACGGGCTTGAGGTTGAAATAATGATAAAATGTTGCCACGCCCCATATATGAGCCGTCGGAATCTGCATTTTGTCAGCAACCTGATCCATTACATCTTGAGGCAGGTAACCATACAATGCCTGTGCCTTATGCAAAACCGCGATCAGATACGACTCAGCATATTCTTTTTGGCTAACCTCGTCCATAAACGCTGAAAGCTGGTCCAACTTGTCCTGTGTTGCTTCTGTCATTTTTTATACTCCAATTCTTATCGTTAGCTTTTCTTCGGAATAATTCCCCTGGGGGTCTTTGCCGCATAATGTGTATGCAGATACTTATGCGCAATCGGGCTCAGCGGACTCTGTAGGAATTCCTTATAGAGCTTCTGAATATCGGGGTTTTCATGGCTTCGACGAATGGTCTTAACGCGGTCAAGATTATACAAAGCCTCCGCCCGTTGGTTCAGGGCTTCATCGTCCAGCGGGATCGTATTCACTGCGGCATAGGGTTGTCCGCCTCCACCCACACACCCACCGGGGCATCCCATGATCTCAATAAAGTGGTAGCGATCCGGATCTTTCCGTGCCTCGTCCAGCAGTTTGCAGGCATTGCCCAAACCATGAGCCACGGCAACACGGATTTCTTTTCCGTCCATCATCAGCTTGCCTTCCTTGATACCCTTGAGCCCGCGGACATCTGCCACTTCGATATCCAACAGCGTCTGACCGGTGTACAACTCATAAGCCGTCCGGATCGCAGCCTCCATCACTCCGCCGGTGACCCCGAAAATCGCACCCGCACCGCTGGAGGTTCCCAACGGATGATCCGGCTCTTCTGGCTCAATGTTCACAAAATCAATCCCAGCCGATTTGATCATCCAAGATATTTCACGCGTGGTCACAACGATATCAGTCGAAACCACCTCATCAACCATCAACTCCGGACGCGCCGCTTCATATTTCTTGGCGGTACAGCACATGGTCGCCACACTGAAAATTTTCTTTGGATCAACCCCGATCTTCTCAGCAAAGTAAGATTTGGTGATCGCGCTCTGCATCGACATCGGCGATTTTGCCGTCGAAACATTCTCGATCAGATCTGGGTAAAACTGTTCCATACACTTCATCCAGGCACTCGAGCAAGAAGTGATCATCGGTAGCTTGCCGCCGTTCTGAACACGCTCAAGAAATTCACTGCCTTCTTCCATGATCGTCAGATCCGCTGCAAACTGTGTATCGAAAACATAGTCGAACCCCAATTTGCGAAGCGATGCCACTAACTGGCCTTCCATATTCTGTCCGGCCTCAAGGCCAAACGCTTCCCCAATCGCCGCACGGACAGACGGGGCAAACTGAACCACCTTGATAATATCCGGGTCATTCAGTTTTTCGAATAATTCCTGTGTATAGTTCCGCTCCAGAAACGCGGCAGTTGGGCAAACATTAATGCACTGGCCGCAATAGGTACAGACACTCTCGTTCATCGGTGAATTGTACGCCGGCATGACGACCGTATTGAATCCACG
>CALKKA010000183.1 GCA_937995495.1 uncultured Phycisphaerae bacterium | reverse complement strand
ACGGTCAGCAGTTTGATGGCTGCGATAATACAGACAAGGATAAAGACGGTACGCACCATGTTTTTGGGCAGGGTGTGCATGAGGTGCCCGCCGACGGTGCCGCCGATGATTGCCCCCGGAATGATGCAGGCGGCGATTTTTAGAGAATCAATAGGATTAAGCCCGTGCTCTGGCAATGTAAGATTTTTGTAGATTGCCCCCAGCCATGAAATACAAACGATCAGTGTTGCCGAGTTGCTCATGGCTTTTTTCATCGGACTTTTTAATAAGAGCTGCTGTAAAGGTGTGGCAACGGTTCCGGCACCCATTCCCAATAGACCTGAGCCCAGTCCAGTGACCAGACCCACGACCCATGCCAGAGATGTTTGGGCTTCATTTGTTTCCGGTGCCTGGCCGTCGTCTTGCGGTTGGCCATGTTTCATGCTCCTGTACAGGCGAACGCTATTATAAACAGCCACATAGACGAGGAATCCCCCAAACACACGTGATAGGATATAGTCTTTCGGTCCTTCGAAGAGTGCTGAATTGCTCATGGCCACTCCAGCAACAATGCCGATTAATGCTGCGGGAACCATGCCCCATAGAGTCTTTTTTGAGATAAGATTTGCTTTTCGATGGGCAATCAATGAAGCCGACGACACGAAAAAGATACAGATCATGGCAGCCGCCTGATACAGATGCTGATTTTCACCAAACACGAGTGTCATTGCCGGGATCATAAACACGGCACCGCCAATCCCCAGCGTGCCTCCGACGACACCCATGCACAAACCAATGATAGAATAGAGGAGGTAGTCCATTACGCTGGCTCATTCGGATTAAATAATTCGTTGAATTTGTCTTCGATGCGTTCGCTTTCGCACAGTGTCTGTCCGATCAAAACGCCGCCGACGCCAATTTGGATCAATTTCTCCACATCTTGCCGGGTTTTGATGCCGCTTTCAGCGATGAGTTCTTTTTTGTCTTCAACGAACTCTGCCAACCGTGCCGTATTGTTGATGTCGACTTCCATCGTTGTCAAGTCGCGATTGTTAATACCCAGCACGCTGTAATTTTTCTGCGGGAAACCGATCAAGCTTCGCATCTGTAAAAGCGAATCAGCTCCATGGATCTCAATTAGGGCTGTAAGTGTCAGTTCGTTGGCCAAAATCAGCAAATCCATCAAGTCTGCCGGACTGAGGACCTCAGCGATCAGCAAAATCGCGTCCGCCCCCGCCACACGGGCTTCAAAGATCTGGTAGGGATCGACGATGAAATCTTTCCGAAGCACCGGCACCGACACCGTATTTTTGACGGTCGTCAGGTAATCCAACTTGCCTTGGAAATATTTCTCGTCGGTCAGTACGCTGATCGCATCGGCTCCGCACTGCTCGTAGGTTGCGGCGATCTGGGCGGGATCAAAATCGGCCCGAATTAACCCCGCTGACGGGGATGCCTTTTTGACCTCGGCGATCACATTCAATCGGCGTCGATTCGGCTTGGTGACGGCCGAATAAAAGTTGCGGCACTTTGCCAGCCCCTGTGCTTTTTCTTTTACCAGTTCAAGGGGTTGCTGCTCTTTACAGCGCTGGACCTCAATGCGTTTATCAGCAATGATTGTGTCAAGGATGTTCGCCACAGTTTACTCTTTCTTTGAAAGCTGAACAAACAACATTCGCAATTGATCCAGTGTGGATTTAAGCAGACTGGCCTCTTCCTCGGACAGACTGCCTTTGCATTTTTCTTCCAGCATCCCCAGCATATCAATATTGAATTTCGCGATCTGCCAGTCTGGCTCAACCTGTTTCTCCTCGTCCCCTTCGGGCCGGATCAGACCCAGTGCATAAAAGGCCTGCGTTGCGAGCATGCTAACCAACCCGGAAAAATTTGCCTCCGGCATGGAAGGGCGGGGCTCTTCTTTCTTTTCGTGTTCAACCTTTTCCTGTTCTTTCAGGGCTTCTTTTTCTTTTTGGGCCTGCGCTTTCCAGTCCTCATCGACAATAATTTTTTTCTCTTCGTCTGACATTGCTTACCATCTCCTAACGGAATTTTTTCATGCTTCGGCTAATATCTTTTTTCTGCTGTTGTTCGACCATTTTGGCGCGTTTATCGTACTGTTTTTTCCCGGTGGCCAGGGCCAACTCTACCTTGGCGATGCCTCTGGAATTAAAGTAAATTTTCGTTGGAACCAGTGTAAACCCCCGTTGTTCCAGTTTGGTGCGGATTTTCTTGATCTGTGATTTATGCAGCAGCAGCTTTCGTTTTCGCAGGGGGTCGTGATTAGTATACCCGCCGCGGTCGTACTGAGCGATCTTACAACCCACCAGCCAGACTTCATTGCCGATAATCCGTCCGTAGCAGGCTTCCAGATCACACTGCTTGTTTCGCAGGCTCTTGACCTCGGTGCCCAGCAACGAAATCCCCGCCTCGATCTTTTCGACCAGTTCAAAATTATGATAGGCCTTTTTATTCTTGATCGAGGGGTTTACATCTGATTTTGTAACTTTTCCCTTTGCCATTCGGGGTATCATAGCAGGAAACGATCAGTTTGCAAGATTGCAATAAGCCAGTGTTGGCACAAAAAGAGCGATTGCCGTAAGATACCGACAATCGCCATAAAATCTCTTTTCAACTGAATCGTTATTTGATAAGACGCAACGAAATGGGATAGCGATAATCTTCTCCCTTGCTCGCAGCGACGCATGCCAAAACACAAAAAATCAAATCGCAGATTGAAACAGCGATTGCTAAAAGAATACCAATACAGACAAAAGAGAGAATTCCTGAAGCAATGCCTGCGAGAATGACGGTGATTTGGAAGTTCAGCGCCTCCTTACCTTGACTGTCCACGAACTTATCCTCATCTTTCTTAATGAGCCATAGAATGAGCGGTCCAATAAAGTTTGTAAAGAGACCCAATAGGTGGCACAGCATCCCTATGTTCTTGGAGTCTTGTGAAACGGCCACAGCTTCAGAACTTTGCTGTGTGGATTCTGTTGTTGCTGGTTCCGGTTGGGGCGGGGTTTGAGGTTCCGTTTTTTCCGGTTGACTTTCCGGTGTGGGATTTGGATTGTCCATATTCTGATCCATTGCTCTGTCTCCTAAATGCTAAATAAACTTTCCCTTAAAAGTCCATTATCGATTTGAAATTTAACACACCAAATCCGCTTTGTCAACAAAACAAAAAAAGGTGACCATGTACGCAAAGCCCCTTCTGATCGCATTGGATGTCCTATAGTAAAGTCGCGGTGTTTTTTGGCTTACGAGTAGGTTTAGTACTCACTTGAAACGGCATTTTTTCTAGATTTATGCTGTTTTATGAGCAATCTCACAGACAGCTAATAGCTGCCATCCCAAGTTGTGGGTAAACTGTTTAAAACTTAGTCTCGTGCACCAATTTAAGATATTCAGGGATTAGAATTACTTTAGGAAAACACGCCCATTTCGTGTGCTATATTGATCAAATTTTCATCCTAAGCACTCGTGCTCTTCTAAGATTATGATAATAAATAAGTTACAGGTCGATGGTTTGGCCCGAGAAGTATCTGTTTTGAAAGTTGCATTTCTCCATCTCTTTTTAACGCAACCGCTTCTAACTAAAGAAACGCTCTTGGGGCTGTTTAAATGTTGGTGATAACTCTGTCGACAATTTCACTCTAAGGCATTTAAGATTTTTATTTTCAGGGTTTTACACCTATTGGCGGGATTTTCCGAACCTGAAACAGCTGAGCCGATCGCAACGGCTTTGACACCGACTTTCTGAAGTGAGGGTAAGTTTTGAGGATTGACCCCTCCAATGGCAACATGAAAGACGCCTGCCTGTTCAAGAATGGGTATCGCTTGTTTGATATAATCAATGCCGGAAACATTAAGGTGGGGTTTTGTCGGACTGGCAAATGCTGGGCCCAAGCCGACATAATCACAGTCGGAATCAATCGCTTGCTGTAGTTCATTGAGATTGTGCGTGCTTAGGCCGACAATCAGAGGGTGATGAGCAAGTTGCCGTGCGCCAGAAACGGGTATCTCTTCCTGTCCAAGATGCACACCGTCCGCATCCGAGAGTGCGGCTATATCAGCTCGATCGTTTATAATGCTGACGATGCCTGCTGCTTTGCATAGAGCGGTGAATTTTTGAGCCAGGTTCAGTAGAGACAGATCACAGAGGCCTTTTGCTCGCAGTTGCAGGGCATCGGCACCGTTTTGAATACAGGTTTGTGCCAGGCCTAAGACTTCGCGTTCATCTGCCTGGTCAGTTGCGTTGATCAGAACATACAGGCGAATGTTTTTTAGTTTGTGTTTTGTGCAGGAAAAGAGGGTCGCTTTTTTCTCTAAGGCATACACCTC
>CALKKA010000182.1 GCA_937995495.1 uncultured Phycisphaerae bacterium | reverse complement strand
AATGCACGCCTCGTATTCATCCTTCCACGATTGAACATGGCCGACAAATTCAGTCCGCTCAAAATCTGTCCGGCGTTTGCCCTGCTCGGCCAGCAAGCGTTTTTCCACCACCGTCTGCGTCGCAATGCCCGCATGGTCCGTTCCCGGCATCCAGAGCGTGCTATATCCCTGCATCCGTCGCCAGCGGATCAGCACATCCTGTAGCGTATTGTTGAGCGCGTGTCCCAGATGCAACGCGGCCGTTACGTTCGGCGGGGGGATCACAATCGTATAGGTCCCTTTGGGGCTGTCCGCATTTTCATCCGCATGAAAATAGCCGCCCTGTTTCCAGATTTCGGCGGCCTGCTGCTCTACGGTTGTCGGATCATAAATCTTGGCTATTTCGCGTGTCATTACTCTCTGTCCTGAAATCATCATCATTGCAATAAAAAAGTCCCGGCCGCCATTTGCAACCGGGACTTGTATTCTATTCATTTTAGCCCTGTTGTAAAGGCTTAGTCCAGTTTCAGCGTCATCAAGAATTCGGCATTCGAGCTTGTCTTCGACAGTCGGTTCTTCAAGAGTTCCATCGCCTCGACCATATTCATCTCACTCAATACCTTTCGCAGGCGATAGACCAGTTCCAACTCACGTGGATCCAGCAACAGTTCCTCGCGGCGGGTTCCGCTCTTGCTGATGTCGATCGCCGGATAGGTCCTGCGTTCGACCAGACGACGATCCAAGTGCAGTTCGGAGTTACCGGTAGCCTTAAATTCCTCGAAAATGACCTCGTCCATCTTGGAACCGGTATCCACCAGTGCCGTGGCAATAATCGTCAGAGAACCGCCGTGTTCGATATTACGAGCGGCTCCGAAAAACCGTTTGGGCATCTGCATGGCATTCGCATCCACACCCCCGGTCAGAATCTTGCCCGAGTGAGGCATCTCAGTATTATACGCACGCGCCAGACGGGTAATGGAGTCCAGCAAAATCACAACATCTTCGCCATACTCGACCATTCGCTTGGCCTTTTCGATCACCATCTCGGCCACCTGGCAATGACGCGATGTCGGTTCGTCAAATGTCGAGCTGATGACTTCAACATCCTTAGCCGTTTTACGTTCCATATCGGTGACTTCTTCCGGTCGTTCATCAATCAGCAGGACGATCATCTTAACCTCTGGATGATTGGCGCTGATCGAATTGGCAACCTTCTGCAGAAGCACGGTTTTACCGGTTCGCGGCGGCGCAACAATCAGACCACGCTGGCCCTTGCCGATCGGGGTGGCGAGATCGATGATCCGCATGCTCAATTCGCTGGCAGTCGTTTCCAGTATCAACCGTTCTTCAGCATGAAGCGGGGTCAAATCGCGGAAGACCACCTTTTCGACCAGTTTATCCGGTTCCTGATAGTTAATGGCCTCCACACGCAGCAAGGCGAAATACTTCTCACTTTCTTTGGGCGGGCGAATTTGACCGGAAACAATATTTCCGCTGCGAAGCCCAAACCGGCGAATCTGCGACGGTGACACATAGACATCGTCCGGCGAGGCCAGGTAGTTATACTTGGTGCTTCTCAAGAAGCCAAAACCGTCCGGCAAAACTTCCAAGACCCCTTCGCCATACATCAAACCGTCCTGACGAACACGCTCTTTGAGAATGCGGAAGATCAGTTCCTGCTTGGTCATCCCCATACAATCGGTAATGCCTTCCTTCGTCGCCAGACCGTGTAACTCCGTCACTTCCAGATTCTGGAGGTCAGCAATATGAAGACTCCCGCGTTTGATGCGCTCGTACTTAGCGTGCGTCGATTCTTCTTCGGTCAGGGGTTTTTCTGCGGCTTTACCGTTATCTGTATCTGCCGCCGGGGTCTCGGCAACTTCTTCTACAACTTCTTCAGCCTCCTCAGCAACTTCGGGTTTGGCTGTTTTCTTTTTGGTGACTCGTTTCTTTCGTGTTTTTGCCACTTTCTTGGCCATCGTTTCTCCTATGTCAACTCAGTTGAAAACATCCGATTTTCCACCATCCCCTGTAAAGGATGAAGTTTACGGGAATGAAACTTGATTTATGTGTACCTTTACTGATGGGATACAAAATAGTGTTGTTTAAAATGCAAAAAGACGGCTTGAACCGCTACACCCTGTATCTATATAACTATCGATCCTGAATCAAACAACGGGTATAAACTACTCACTGCTTCCTGTTATACTTGAAAAAATTTGAGCGATTTGCTCAGCCATATCCGACTTGTCAGAATTGTTACTGACCTCATAATGAGCCTTTTCTTTCTTTTTGTCCAGAGAAATTTGAAAATTTTCTCTTTTTTTAAACTGTTCGATATCGATTTTAGCGTTTTTCGCGATTCTTTCCCGCCTTTTCTCCTCAGAACAGTTTACAAAAATCAAAAAATCGCATCTTTTTTCCCAGCCAACCTCCATCAAAAGTGGTATATCCAGTACAATCCCGCTTATATCTGAACCGCTCCGGTGGGCCTTGATCATCGCCTCGACACGCTCCAAGACACGGGGATGAACCAAGGCGTTCAAGAATTTTAATGCCTCTTCTGAACCAAAAACATGTCCAGCAAGCTTGTCGCGGTTGACCATCCCGTTCGAGTCCAACACCCCGGTCCCCCATCGATGAATCAACTTTTGCGATATGTCCGCTTGATCCAGAATCTCATGAGCAATCGCATCCGCATCGATGACCTTACATCCCAACTCGGCAAAACATGCCGCAACCGTACTCTTACCCGAACCAATCCCGCCCAATATGCCAATAATGGGTTTTGTCTTCATGCGGCTCAGTCTATCTGAAATCTGCCTGCCGTCAAGAAATGAAAAAAGGGAACGCTGGTCACGTTCCCTTTAATAAAGAATCACTTATTATCCGCTCCACAGAGCAGAGGCATTAAACCGCAACAAGCTGCTCATTATGTTTCTTTTTGACTGCCTTATGCAGACTCTTGAGCACATACTTTTCGACGACACTCTCCCAGCCCATATGACGGGCCAATTCATATCCACTCTGCAGCAGGCGGTTAAACTCTGCATCATTTTTGGGCAATCGGGCACAGATCTCCAATGCGATCTTTTCGCTGATCTTATGCTCGATCCGGTCACGGAAATCCTTGTCGATCCGAAGCATCGAATCGATATCCATCCCCGCATCGCCATTGATATCTGTGTAGTCGGCGAAAATCACATTCGGTATCGTATCGGTACCGGCGACCGTCTTAACAAATCCGGCACAACCGCAGACATTGGTCAGTACACAAATCCCGCCAAAGGTCAGCGGCTCAAGCTGGGCGATGCCGAACGGTTCATAAATACTTTGACCGAACTCGACATCACTGCCCTTGCGGATATCCATAAACTCCATATCCGACGGCATCCGGTATCCACAGGCCTGAGGGTCAAAACCGAACTGATTAATGAATACCACCTTGATGTTTCGACTTCGGGTATTGAACTCCTGCACACCGGCATAAAAGGCCGCTTCGCCGCCGGACAAATCCGGCATCCCTTCACGATGCGCCATCGGCCAGTTGTATTCGGCTTCCATCTGATGGATGTCCTGCTCTCTGCGGCGATGGGTTTCCGTGCTAAGAACGAACAATACGGCCGTTTTACCCTGTGCACAGAACTCTCGGTCCATGTGTTCCAGAACCCTCAAATCGCGCCACAACCCCTTACTGGAAACAATCCGGGTCACATGCGTGAAGATGAAGTCCGGCTTCCACCCCAATAGATTTTGGCTGTACAATTGCAGTTTTTCACGAGACTCGTATTTCTCCGCAAGCGAAATGTCATAGGCGGGAATGCCGTTGTACGTCAGATCAATATCGGATACACCGAACTCCGGAGCCAAAAATTTTAATTCATCCACCACACAGTCGCCAACGGCAAGGATGTTATCGCAATAGCGTGCCGCGTTAACCAATGCATATTTAAAGAAGTGGCTCTGATCTCCGAAGACATCGTTAACATAAAGGTCCTCTTCGTGAGCCTTATCCAATACATTATAGAACATCGTGTCATGGCCGAGGTGCTCTTCCACAATCTTCCGCATGGGAGCAACTTCGTGAGCGTAAAAGACCGTCTTAAAGTCGTGCGAATCCAAGATAGAGGCCAGTGCCGTCGGCATTCCCATAAATTCATGCGCGACGATGATCGCCGGCTTATCATGGTCCGCCGCACCGATGGCCTTGAGAGCCTCAACGGCGGGTACCGCCAAGCGGACCCACTGTTCAAAATCCCACAGCCACTCATACCGGTCGCTGCGAATGCCAAACTCCCGGAACAGCCCACCCTTAAAATCATCAATGGGCTTTTTTTCCATCCGGGTTACATCAATCAATAGTATTTCCGGCTGGCTGGTCAACCCGTTCATCGGATCGGTAAAGCGTCTTCGCCCGTAAATAATTTCCACACCAAAGTCATCCTCGATGCGGCGAAAATTCTGATGATAATTGCTCTTAACCAGTCCATCAATCGATGAATATAAAACTTCTCCGCCCTCACCCAGTCGATCTGAAACTTTGCCTTCGGTTGAAAAAAGAGGACAGACCAGAACGGTGCGTCCGACCTCATCGTTGTATGCCTGGCTTGTAAACATCCCCTCAAGAACTGCTCCGATCCCCCCGATTTTACCCGCTGCTTCATGGGTAACATGCACCACTGTTGGCTTTTGATCCATTGTTGTCATCCTCGTTTATACCTTTTCCGCTATTGTCATCTACACCTACGCTGTCGAAATGACAGGGTTTGCCACTCCTATTGAAAATATAGGGTATAAAATACGCCCGGACAAACCTATATCGGTTTTTTTACGCTGAGGGGACAATCGGGTTCTATGATACTTGAAAAAATGGATTTTATTGGACGCAAACTATTTATGGACCAAGGATGTCCTTATAGTCGGCGCAATATTTTTTGCGTTGGCAATCCGGACAAAACTGGCCCATCCAGACCGCGTCGAACTGGTCCATAATGGGCTCGATCATCTCGGGATCTGTGGTGATAATCCCTGATTCAAAATTACGCCGCTTGGGAGATTTGGCTCCCATTCCGGCCCCGGTCAGATTAGCACTGCCGGAGTAGGCGAACCGGCCGTCCACAATCACACATTTAAAATGAACTCGCGGACAGAGCAATCGCTCCATGCCGCTGATGAGGTTAGGGTATTTATCGAAATCCTCCCGAAACCGTTTACCGGGCTCCTTGGCATGAATGAGACGAATCGAGACATTGCTTTTGATCAGACCGGAAAGCACTTTCAAAAATGGAACCATCCCCCCTTTTGAGTCGACATGCAGATCCTTGATGTCGCTGGTGCCGATCCAGACGAAGTCCTGTGCGTTCGGTACCTGCTTCTGAAGAACGCGTTCGTAAATTTCGCGGTCGGTAATGAATTGGGTGTCTACCATTCGACAACCTGACCGAATGCTCCGTTGAGATTTTCAATGATATCGGTTGCGATCAAACTGATCTGCCCGTGGACCGCAGCGGCAATGTTACCGGCCAGTCCATGTACAAATACCCCCAATACCGCCGCATCGAATAATGATAAATCTTGTCCGGCCAATGCAGCGATCACTCCGGTCAGCACATCCCCGCTGCCGGCGGTCGCCATACCGGGATTGCCGGATGTATTGATATAAATTTGTCCGCCGTCCGTCACGACCGTTCCGGCCCCCTTGAATACGACAATGGCTCCTGTCGTTTCAGAAAATCTCCCTGCACATTCTCGGCGGTCTTGCGGCATCGGGTCCCGAAAGATGCTGCTCCACAAACGAACCATTTCGCCCGGATGTGGGGTCAGAACAACATCGGCCTTTTTCTTCGCCAACCACCCACCCGGGCCACCGCAGGTTGAAAGCACATTAAGCCCATCTGCATCAATGACCAGTTTTAATCCTTCGATTGCTATTAATGAAAGCAGAACATCCTTAACACCTGCACCGGTCCCTATGCCCGGCCCAAAGGCAACCACATCATTATCCGGCAGATGCTGTGACAGTTCCGTCACCGCATTCGAAGAAAGCTGTCCCTTGTCATCGCTCAAGCCAATCGTTGTATAGCACGGATCAAGTGTCGACACCACCGGCTGAATCGACTGCGGCACCGCAATCCGCACCAATCCCGAACCACTCCGCAGAGCCGCCTTGCCCGCCAAGGCCGGTGCTCCGCTAAAGCCAACACTGCCGCCGACAATCAGCACCTTACCGAATGTGCCCTTGTGACCGTCTACGGGCCTTTTCGTAAGTGCCGGAATATCTGTAATTTTTTTCATAACTCCAACCTTTTATTTTATGCGATTTTCATATTGATCATGCTGGCGGCATAGGCAGCGCCAAAGCCATTGTCGATGTTGACGACCGTCACGCCGGAGGCACAACTGTTTAGCATGGTCAGCAGCGCCGAGAGGCCTTCGAAACTAGCGCCATAGCCCACACTCGTCGGTACCGCGATGACAGGGCAATCCACCAAACCACCGACCACACTGGCAAGGGCACCTTCCATTCCGGCCACAACGATGACGACATTGGCCTGCCGGAGTTGCTGGACATTGCCGAGCAGGCGGTGAATCCCTGCCACGCCCACATCACACACTAAATCGATATTTTGTCCCATCATATGAGCCGTCACACGGGCTTCTTCGGCTACCGGGAGATCAGCCGTACCGGCGGTTACGACGACAATATTCCCAACCCGGCTTTCGATCGGCTTTTGTTCTAAAACGATGATCCGTGCCTCCGGTTCATAACGCAAACCTGTCAGTTTGCTGATTTTCTCAACACCACCAAACAGCGATCTTTCGGCGCGGGTGGCGATAATATTCTGGCCCGTCTTGGCAAGTTTTTCAAAAATCGCCGCCACCTGCTCGGCGGTCTTGCCCGGGCAGTAGATCACCTCGGGAAATCCGCAGCGAATCGTCCGGTGATGATCAATCTTGGCAAAGCCGATATCCTCAAAGGGCAGATGCCGCAACTGCTGCACGGCCTCTTCAACATTGAGCGTTCCATCCTTAACATTGGTTAGTATTTGTTGAAGCTGCTTTTCATTCATTGTCAAACACTTACAGTTTAATCCGAGGTTGCTTTGGGTTCTAAAGTCAGATCAGCGAATTGGCCGGCCTCGTATTTATAGTAAGCCAACGAGGCCACCATCGCCGCATTGTCGGTACAATACTTCTTCGGAGCGATCAATAACGAAAGATCATTATTATTGCACATCTCTTCCATCGCTTCCCTCAAGGCATTGTTACAGGCCACGCCCCCGCCAGCCAAAATGGTTTTCGCGCCAATCTTGACCGCGGCCCGATGCGATTTCTTAACCAGTACTTCAATCACGGCCGCCTGAAACGATGCGGCGATATTCGCAATCTCCTGTCGACTCATACTCGCAACACGGTTTTCGCCTTTCATGTCCTGCCCCTGGCAGTGATACAGCACCGCCGTCTTCAGCCCGCTGAACGAAAAGTCCAAATTATCTTTATCCAACAAAGACCGCGGAAATCGAATCGCCTTCGGATCGCCCTCTTTGGCGATCTTTTCGATGTTCGGTCCACCGGGATAGGGCAGCCCCAAAATCGTCGCCACTTTATCAAACGCCTCACCCGCCGCATCGTCTATCGTCCTGCCGATCAACCGCAGATCGATCGCCGACTCAGCATCGTATAAATTGGTGTGCCCGCCAGAGACGATCAAGGCAACCGCAGGCAGTTCGATGGATTCCGCCTCCAGCAGAGCCGACTGCAAATGCGCATGGACATGATTGACCGCGATCAGCGGTTTGCCCCATCCAAAAGCCAGTGTTTTGGCCGCCGTAACCCCCACCATCAAGGCAATCGTCAAGCCCGGCTGGTTTGCTACCGCCACTGCATCAATTACCTCCGGCTTAATCCCGGCTGATTCAATCGCCTCCGAAACGACGGGGAGGATATTCTCCACATGTGCCCGCGAAGCAATCTCCGGCACCACACCGCCGTACTTTTCGTGCAACTTGATCTGCGAAGCCACAGCCGAAGATTTGACCTGCTTGCCATTGACCACGACCGCCGCGGCCGTCTCGTCACAACTGGTCTCAATCCCCAAGATATAAGTGTCTTTTTGTGTCAAAAAATGCTCCTAAGTGTTATCCGTTTACTGCTTTAACTTATCCCGAATACTGGATTCTGTCAACTTAATAGAGTTGAGTGATTGCAGTTGACTTCTTGACCAACGCTTACTTTCCGGTTACTATCCCCCATAAATCTCAGCAACCTTTAGGAACAGAGCAAGTATATGACGCAACCGAACGAAGTGGCCAGCCTCGATTATGAACTTATCGAAACCGACGAGCGGCTTAAGAGTCTGACCGGTCAACTCAAAAATGCCTCTATCGTTGCTCTGGATACCGAAGCAGACAGTTTTCACCATTATCGACCTCAAGTCTGCCTGATCCAAGTTACTCTTGAAGGAAAAACATTTATTGTTGACCCACTTGCCGATATCAGCCTCACCGGTTTTTTGAAGGAATTGTCGCACAAAGAGCTGATTATCCACGATGCCGGATACGACCTGCGGATGCTCAAGGCGAGCTTCGGGTTTAAACCCAAAAATGGTGTTTTCGATACCATGCTTGCGGCTGCACTGTCAGGCCTGCCAAATGTTGGCCTCTCCGCTCTGTTAGAGCGGGTGCTGGACATGAAAGTTGCCAAGCACAATCAGCGGGCGGACTGGTCCAAACGCCCTCTTACCGGTCATTTACTCCAATATGCCGCTGAAGATACGATCTTTCTGGCTCAAATCAGAGAATATCTGGAGGCAAAGCTCCAAAAACTGGGCCGTATGGATTGGCATGCGGAATCATGCCGACAGGCAATCGCAGCCGCTGACATTGACAAGGAACCGACCGACCCCGAAAATGAATGGCGGATCAAAGGGACAGGGACACTGTCGTTACAGGTTATGGGGTTTGTCCGCGAGTTGTGGTATTGGCGTGAGGCCATCGCCAAAAAGACAAACATCGCCCCGTTCATGATCTGCCGGAATGCAGACATCATCAAACTGGCTGACTGGGCCTCCCGAAAAAAGAACACCATTGATTCGACCCGCCATTTCCCGGTCCGATGCCACAGCAGCAATCAGCAAACACTCCTGGCCACCCTGCAAACCGCACAGGAACTGCCCAAAGAAAAGTGGCCCGGCCCTCGAAAGTCAGACCGTTCCAAGCGACTCTCAAAAACAATCCGCAACACCGTCAACGATCTGAAAACTGAATGTGAAAAAATCGCCGACGAAGTGGGTTTGGACATGCAATGGGTCGCTTCGCGTGCGGCACTGACACGAGTCGTCCTCGACAATGCCACGACAACCGAACAGATTCAAAAAAAGAAGATCCTCATGAACTGGCAGGCCAATCTGCTACTGCCTGCGATCCAAAAAGTTTTAACAGACTGAATATTGAGTATAAGTCTTATCGCTTCTTTCGTTCCAGCAGACGGGTAACCATCATCGCGGCAACGGTATCACCCGAGGCGTTGATCATGGTTGCAGGTGGATCAACAAGCGTTCCCAGCATGGCGATAATCGGCAGCATCTCCGGACTGAATCCATACAGCGTTACAATCAGCATCTCGCCCAGAAATCCGCCGCCGGGAATACCACTCATGACCACCCCGCACAGCAGTGCCACGCCCACTGCCCCGGCCAGCGTCTCGACCCCTGTAAACGGACGGCCAGACAATGCAAATAAGACCGCAATCTTCAAAATCGCCGCCAGGCAGGAACCGTCCATATGGATGGTCGCCCCTAAAGGCAGCACGATCTCACGAACATCTTCCGGCACACCGATCCGCTCAGCCGCCTCCATATTGGCTGGCAGTGCGGCCAGCGAACTGCCCGTGCCCCAGGCCGTCAGTGCAGGGGGAAGGATATTGGCCCAATAACGCTTGATACCACCGTGTCCGGAGGCAATAAATGCATAAAAGGAAAATCCAATAATGAAATATCCGATTGCCAGCGGGTAATACAATTTCAACGCATGGGCGTAAGCCTCTATCAATCCCGAATCGGATGTCGCCGCAATGTAAGCAAAATAGGCACCCAGACCGATCGGCGCGTACCCCATAATCAGCCTGATCACATGACCAAACACCTGCGCGCCGGAAACCAGAAAATCTCGAAATGGTTTTCCCTTGTCCCCGGCCGCCTGCGAGGCAAGGCCGACCAGTAAGGAAAATACGATCAATGCCAAAATATTACGACGAGACAGTATGGCTGGGAAATCAGCCACTGAAACTGAATTTACAATTTTTTCGGAAAGATTGGCTGTTTCTTCCTGCGGGGGCTGAGCAAACTCCGGGGTCAAACCTTCAGCTGGGTCAAAAATCTTCACAGCCCCGATCATCAGACATGCCGAAACGATACCCGTGATGATAAACACAAACAGCATCAATCCCGCAATCCGCCCCAAGCGTTTGAGATTGGAACTGCCCGCAACCGCCGATGACAGTGAGAAGAAAATCAGCGGCACCACCGCCGTAAACAGCAGATTCAAAAACAAATCTCCCAACGGTTTAAGCCGTTGAGCTTGCGGCGCGAAAAAATGCCCCAGACAGCCCCCCCCTATCACCGATGCGATCAGAATCAGCGTAAAACGCCATTGCCTGACAAAGCTTTTTATGCTCATGCCTTGCTCTTTCGAAAACTAAATAAAGTCTTCAACAGAATCATGCACTGCTTGGCAACACTTTTACAGATTCGTGGAAATGTAAACCGCAGTGGTGTTTGTATCGCGGGCTTAAAATCGAGACATGCCGGTTTTGTAAAGGTATCACCAACGATATTTATTGGCTCGTCTGCAGCTATTCCCACATCCATTTTTTCCGCCGCGGCCAAGAGCGGCAAGTTCGCAGGATCAAACCCAATCAGATCACAGCATACACGCTCACAGGCAACCGGATCCGCTCCAACGATTAGATAGCCGACATCACGCGGTTCTCCGCTGATGGGTCCCTGCCCTTCCATCGCGACAATCCCATCAATAATATTCAAAGCAGGACTCAATTTTTGATAAATCCCGACTATCATCCGGCAAAAGGCATCGTAGTCGTCCCCGCGAGCAAAATGCCAATAGGCCTTTTCTTTGCCTGCCATCCCGCACATACAGCCGTACATATTCTTGAATGCAAAAGTCGCTCCAAGCTGTTGGTGCGCCTTGAGTTTGGGCATATTAATAATAACATCGGCTTCGAGCGCCAGCCGGCTGATGCCTACATTGGCTCCGGCGATATTCATCCGAACAGGCTGATTCAGATTGACTATTTCGGCACCCAGTTCTCTAAGCCGCTCACCAATCCCCAACGCTTTCAGGCATCCGGCCGTCGTGCCCCATGCAGGCGAATCCCCAACAACAGGGTAAGCTCCCATCTCTTTAACAATTCGCGCCATCGCATAAATAACCTCAGGATGTGTCTGGGCAGGGGTATCGGGGCCCTTCGGGACAATCAGGTTCGGTTTAATCAGGACACGCTGGCCTTTTTGAAAATAACAGTCTGCCCCACCCAGCAATTCGAGCTGCCTGCAAATCGCCACATAAACCGTCTGCGGATCATAAGCCCCACATCGTTTGACCGCGACAGTATGCTGATGCGTTTCCGGCAACCCCATCAAGTCCCCACAGAATCACAAATAATAACGAAAAATTGCACTCTGGGCCTTCGTCCGTCGACAAAAAACAACAATTTATCCAGCGTTGTTTCATCCGGTACGCTCCGGGCGGGACCCAATAGGATAACTCCCCCCTCCTCAACACGGGCCAGAAACTGACCCTCATGGATGGGTTGGTAATCAATCGCTTCCGAACCCATCGCTCGGCGAATATTCTCACCGCCGGGAAGCCAGGTCGCCGGGAAGAATTTAACCTGGGCCATCCCGCGATATCTTGGATCCGGCCTGGCCGAAAAAACCCAACCCCCAAATCCCTGCTTCGGGGTTAGGGCCGCTGTGCTACCAGAAGATTTTGCATAGTGAACGGTCTCTGTCCCCTGTAACAGCGTACGAGACAGAACTTCTGTTTCATCAGGGGGAAACATCATTCGAGTCTGAACTGTCCGATTGGCACCCATGCTGCGAAGCTTTTGCGCAATTTTACTCCCGCCCTCAAAGGTACTGATTCCAATTGCAAAACCGTTCGCGTGAAAAGCTGCCTTGTTTGCGCTGCGTACCTCCCTGCGAGACATCGTATCAATTATTTCATTCAATTCATCAACAGAGCTCGGCACAATCGTATAGGTCAAAACCCTGAAAACCATAAGCGACTCAGTATCCATAGACTTCGAATCCTCTTTAAGTTCAGAAAGTTTGACACCTTCAAGCAGATCTTTTAGAGATTCGGAGTCATTCTGTTGGGGAGTCTCACATCCCGTCAATGTCCAAAACACGAAAAATAGAAATAAGTATCGGCATTTCATAGGGATAGATTTTACCGAACCTCATAGATATGTCAACATGAACGCACCGGAACACAGAGGATAGTTAACGGCTGGCTTTTTAGGTGCGCAATTTGGGTGAGTCACAAAACTCCAAAGCGATAACATTTTCAGGAGTCTCTTCAGGGGTCTCTGAGTCGTTTGAACGAACCACACGGGCATGATTTGAAAGACTTCCGCCAAAGTCCAACATCCCCTCCATGGGAGGAACAGACATCTCAACGCTGAGCAACTCTCCCTCGTTCACATTACCGCTGTTAACCTCGACAAGCATCCCGCCGGGGCCGACATTAACTGTTTTACCGGAAACCAACTCTCCACCAGAAAGACCAACCTTCTGGCAGGTTATTGATAGTTTGAGCGGAAACCTTCTATGTCTCCTTCTGTCTTCTTCCATTCCTTCGGCCTCCTTGCTATAATACGGATACGCATTTTTACACTAGAATTAAGAGCAAACCGTATTCCATCTCCCTCCCCCGACTACCATCGCAGAGAACTTCAAGAAAAACCCATCAATTATCGGCACTTACATCAAAAGTATTTACAAGTCCATTATATATTAATTATCGGGTTTTTTGGTATTGTTGATAAATATAAACGCCTTTTTGGTGAATAAAAAATTTTTTGTAATATATCTTTTAATACAAGGTGAAAATTTGGTGCTTATTAGCTTTCCAAATCCAATATTACTCGCATATGAGTAGGATAGGCAGTATCAACCAGCCAAATGTCCTTTTTTATCAACATCCACTTGACATGAAAACAAATACTTGCTCTAATGTTCATATAAATAAACAAAAGCTCGACTCTTGCGTGCACATTAAACATCATTATTTGAAGAAATGGATGAATACAAACGATCAACTTCAATTTGATACGCTGTGCAAATCCTTAGCCGGTTCTTTGGGATTCGGGTTTATATCATTTGACCGGGAATTGCAAATAGCGGATTACACGCCTCTGGCAAGCGATCTGGTACACCTCAAATCTTCCATTGACCAGACAATCGCAGATGGAACGGATATCAATGTCTGGAAAAGCTGGAAAGAACTCCTTGAGTCTGCTCTGAAAGCCAAAAAAAAAGCCGACTTTGGCACCGTAGAATACACCTGTAATAATCACCTGCGACTGCTGAATATTACCTGTATTCCATTTATTGACCCGACCTCGGATGCTGCCATTGGTGGAACGATCGCTTTGTGTGATATCACGGAAAAGCAGAGCGTTGAACAGGAGTTAGCTCATGCGGAACGACTCATCGCCATTGGCAAAGTCGCTGGCAAGGTTGCCCATGAACTTAACAATCCTCTCGATGGAATTCTACGATATGTCAATCTGAGCCTTCGCACCATCAAAAAGGGATCTCCGGAAAAAGCAACGGACTATTTACTGCATTGCCGGACTGGTTTACAGCGAATGGTACAGGTGGTTACCGAACTGCTCGAATTTTCACGCAGCACGCACTTGGCTTTTGAAACCAGTGCGGCAGACAGACTTTTGGAAGATGCCCTTCGGTCACTGGAATTTCCTCTGCGGAATATCGATGTCCATCTGATCCGTGAACACACCGACAGTATCCCTCACTTCAAGAGCGATGCGTTATTCCAGGTCTTCTGTAATCTGATTAAAAATGCCGCAGACGCCATGGAAGAACAAGGACAACTGTCCATCACCGTCCGCCAAACAACAAACGACTGGCAGGTTGAGTTTCGTGACAGCGGTGTCGGATTTGACCCTGACACGATTGATGATCTATTCAAACCTTTCTACACCACTAAACCCCAGGGACGCGGAACCGGCTTAGGCCTGGCCATCTGCAAAGACATACTCACCAAACTTGACGGCCATATTACGGCTCAAAATGCCTTGGAGGGCGGCGGGATTTTCACCGTCCACCTCCCTGCACATCATACAAATTCAGATAGGAGCTAAACTGTGTTCAAGCCCAATATTCTTATTGTTGACGATGACCAAATCATCTTGGATTCGCTTTGTGAGTTTCTCAGCATTGAGGGATATGACTCGACTGGAGCCAGCACGGTCACCGAAGCCAAACAAAAACTTAAAGATCAGTCTTTTGGCCTGGTTATCACCGATGTCAATATGCCCAACGGAGACGGATTTGAACTCCTGGATCACATCAGAGAAAACTATCCTCAGACGGTCGTTTTACTCATCACCGGCTACGGAACGATTGAAAGCGCCGTTAAAGCAATCAAAAAGGGAGCACATGACTACCTGACAAAACCGATCATTGACGATGATCTTTTGCTTGCCGTAGAACGGGCAAGTCGTCAGCAGGCCTTGATGAGTGAAAATCTTCAACTCCGTCAGCAACTCGAAAATAAATTCAGACTGAATAATGTCATCAGCCAGGACTATAAAATGCGCCGTATTTTCGAGTTGATCGAGGCCGTCGCAGACAGCAAAACCACCATTTTGATGACAGGCCCTTCCGGAAGCGGGAAGAGTCTCTTAGCCAGGGCCATCCATTATCGTTCCTCTCGCCATGACAAACCGTTTGTTGAAGTCAGTTGCGGAGCACTGCCTGAAACACTTTTGGAAAGTGAATTGTTTGGACACGCCAAGGGAGCGTTTACCGGGGCGATCAATGAAAAAGAGGGGAAATTCTCAGCCGCCAATGGAGGCACCATATTCCTGGACGAAATTTCCACCGCCTCGCCTGCTATGCAGATCAAACTGCTGCGTGTTCTGCAGGATCGCAGTTTCGAAGCGGTCGGCAGTAATCAAACCATCACAGTAGACACGCGAGTGATCCTCGCAACCAATCAGGATTTAGCCGAAGAGGTCAAACAGGGTCGATTCCGTGAAGATTTGTACTATCGGGTCAATGTTGTCACGACCACCCTGCCATCTCTGACAGAAAGGATTGGCGATATCCCCTTGCTGGCCGAACACTTTCTAAAACAGTTTTGTGAAAGCCATAGCTGCGTCAAATCCGGCCTGACCGAACAGGCCCTTGACTGTCTCCAAAGTTATCCCTGGCCGGGAAATGTGCGCGAGTTGGAAAATGCGATTGAGCGCTCAGTACTCCTGAGCAAAGGGGCATTCATTGATATTGAGGACCTCCCGCCAGCCATTATCAATCAT